>DASQPY010000167.1:0-8637 GCA_035643735.1 Actinoallomurus sp.
AGCTCGGCGAAGGCCGCCTCGATCACGGCGAGCCGCCGGCGGGTGACCCGCTCGGCCACCGGCCGTACGACCGGGTCGGCCGACTCGGTCAGCAGGCGCAGGGTGAGGTCGCTTCCCTCGGCGGCGGCGAACGCGTGGTGGACCAGGAGACGGAGGCGCTCGGCCGGGTCGGCGATCCGCGCGAGCCGGGGGAGGACCTCGTCGGTCTGCACGCGTTCCCAGCGTTCGAGGGCCGCCTCCAGCAGGGCCTGCCGGCCCGCGAACAGCCAGTAGAAGCTCGACTTGGAAGCACCCAGCCGGACCGCGACCGGTTCGACGGCGACCGCCTCCGGACCGCCTTCGGCCAGGGCGTCGAGCGCGGCGGCGGCCCAGTCGTCGCGGGTGAGGCGGGCGGTACGTGGCATGCGGCATCCCCTGCCGGGACCGATTCTGGACGGTGCCGTACAGTATCATCTGTACGCCACCGTCCAGAACGCTCGGAGCGTCTCATGGAATGGATCCTGGACCGGCTTCTCCCCACCTACGACTTTCGCACCCGCTACACCCGCCGGATCGCCGCGCCCCCGGACGCCGTGTGGGACGCGCTCCACGCCGTCACGGCCGCGGAGATTCCGATCACGCGGCTGCTCATGAGCGTCCGGACGGCGGGACGCAGCCGGATGTCCGGGCGGCTCGCGGACATCGCGTCCATGCCGGACCTCGGCCGTGACGAGGGCCGCGAAGCCGTGAAAGGCCAGGTGGCCAAGTACTGGCGATTCCGGGCCACGCCCGGCCCGGAGGAGACGAACGACCCCGCCGTCTTCACGGCCTTCACCGAGCCAGGGTGGGCGAAGGGCGCGATGAGCTTCCAGCTCACCCCCGTCGCCGACGGCACTCTGCTGGCCGCCGAGACCCGGGTCCGGCTCACCGACCCGGCCAGCCGGCGCGCGTTCGCGCCCTACTGGTTGCTCATTCAGGCCGGCGGCGCCGGCCTCATCCGGCTCGAACTCCTGCGTGCGGTCGCCCGGCGAGCGGAGGCGGCGGCCCTCACCGCGTCATGAGGTCAGGGGCGCGAGAACGCGAAGGTCCGCGAAATTCTTTTTCGCGGACCGATGAGTCGCGGCCGTACGGGCGGTACATCCCTGCGACCGACGACTCATCCTCCGGAAGGACAACGATCATGACCACCGACACGGACGCCGTACGCGACGTACTCCAGCGGATCTACGCGGCGTGGGCGGACAACGACGCGGACGCGTTCGCCGCGCTGTACACCGAGGACGCCACCGTCGTGATGCCCCGGGTGTTCAAGCGGGGCAGGACCGCGGTGCGCGACCACATGGCCGGCGGGTTCGCCGGCCCGCTGAAGGGTTCGCGCGGCGTCGACGACCCCCAGGACATCCGCGTCATCGGGACGGACACCGCGATCGTGGTGAGCAGGGGCGGCATCGTCATGGCCGGCGAGCGCGAGGTCCCGGCCGAGCGCGAGGTGCTGGCGACCTGGGTCCTGGCCAAGCGCGACGGCCGTTGGCTGATCGCCGCGTACGCCAACGCGCCCTTGCGCTGAGCGGCGGACGGGTGTGACCCTGCGGGGTCACACCCGTGTTCTATTCGGAGAGGACCCGTGCCGACCAGTACCAGCGTGGATTTCGAGGCGCACACCGGGCCGTACCGGCGAGAACTCCTGGTGCACTGCTACCGGCTGCTCGGCTCCGTCCAGGAGGCCGAGGACCAGGTACAGGAGACGCTGCTGCGCGCCTGGCGGGCGTGGGACCGCTACGACGAGAACCTCGCCTCCGTCCGTACCTGGCTCTACAAGATCGCGACGAACGCGTGCCTGACGGCGCTGCGGGGGCGTTCTCACCGCCCGCTCCCGTCGGGTCTGGGCGGCCCGAGCGAGGATCCGGACACCCCGCTCGTCCCCGCGTTCGACGTGCCGTGGCTCCAGCCGTTCCCGGATGCGTTGCTCGGCGATCCCGCGTCCCAGGTGGTACGGCAGGGGAGCCTGCGGCTCGCCCTGGTCGCCGCGATGCAGCTGCTCCCGCCGCGGCAGCGTGCCGTCCTGATCCTCCGCGACGTCCTGGAGTTCAGCGCGGGTGAGGTCGCCGCGTTGCTGGAGACCTCGACGGCGGCGGTGAACAGTGCCCTGCAGCGAGCCCGGGCCGGCATCTCCGCCGCCACACCGGCCGAGAGCGAGGTCGCCGAGCCGGATGACGGCGCGGTACGGGACATCCTGGACCGCTACATCCGTTCGTTCGAGGCGGCCGACGTCGACGCTCTGGTCACGCTGCTGACCGACGACGCCGTTCTGGAGATGCCACCCGTACCGCTCTGGTATCTCGGCAGGGCCGACTACGGGCGTTTCATCGCCCGAGTCTTCGCCACGCGCGGGGGCGACTGGCGGATGGTGCCGACTTTCGCGAACGGACAGCCCTCCGTCGCGGCGTACTGCCGTGGTGACCGCGGCGGGTACGAACTGCACACCCTGCAGGTGTTCACCGTCACGCCCGGCGGGATATCGCATAATGTGGTGTTCCAGGACGCTGAGGTGTTCGCGGCGTTCGAGCTGCCGGTGGTGCTCGGCCCCTCGAACGCGAGCTGAAACCTTCTCGGAGCCCTATATCAGGCATTCTGCTACGAGTGCGAAACGGCAATGCTGAAACGTCTTCCTCGGGTGAGAACACCCGTATCAGCATCCGCGGGCACGCCAGCGGCCGACGCCTGTTCCGGCCCCGAGGCGGCGTCATACTATCCTTGCTCAGGCAACGTCACCGGGAAAGGAACACTTAGTGGCAACCAGGGTCATCATGGTGGATGATTTCGACGGTCATGACGGCATGGACGTCGAGAAGCGTGATTTCGAGATCGGCGAGGCCACATACACCATCGATCTCGGTGATGAGAACTTCAAGAAACTGCAAGAGGCGATCGAGGTGCTCACTCCGTACCTCGAGAAGGCCAAGCGGGTGAAACAGGCGGGCCGGGCTCGCAAGGCGACATCCGACACCGCGCCTCGCCTGCGCGGATACTCTAACAGCGACGTGCGCGAATGGGCCAGGCAAGAAGGCATCGAGGTCAGCTCCCGTGGGAAGATCGGTGATGAGGTCTATGAGAAGTTCATCACCGCTCATCCGGACGCGAACCCGGATGACTGACTGGCTCCTTGGACACTGCAGGGGATAATGACATGGCACAAGAAACGATCGTTCGGCTGCTCGATGACATCGATGGCAAGCCGGCCGACGAGACGGTGAGTTTCTCGATCGACGGGATCACGTACGAAATCGATCTCAGAACGAAAAACGCGGACAAGCTTCGCAAGGTGTTCGCACCATACGTTGAGAAGGCACGTAAGGCCGGTGCCCGCCGCGCCGGTCGTGGCGCCGCGCGCGGTGGCCGGACCGCGCACAACCGTGAACGCGCCGCGGACATCCGGGGCTGGGCGAAAGAACACGGGATCACGATCAACGACCGTGGTCGTATTCCCGCGGAAATCGTCCAGGCGTACGAGTCAAAGGACCCCAGCAGGGCGAAGAACCCGGGCGGGAAGGTTCCGCAGACCAAATTCCAGGCCGCGAGCCGCTGAGGCTACCGCTGCTCGGTGCGCGCGGGGGCGATGATCGTCGCCGGCGGGTCGTCGCCGCTCCGTGCGGACGGTCCGAGCACCTGGCAGCGTGCGCGCCCGTGGCGTGACCACAGCGCCGCGGTCCATGCGCACAGCAGCGCGTCGATGACGTCTTCCCGGTGTTTGTAGGCGACGTCGGCGAGTGGTGACGGCTCGTCGACCAGCCGCCGCGAGACCGGGTGGGAGTCGATGAGGAGGGGCGGGTCGGCGGTGGCGAGCCGCTCGATCCGGCTGATGAGGCGGTCGCAGTTCGTGGCGCGTTCCGGCCGCCACTGCGCCACCGTCAGCTTCGGGGGTTTGCGTTTGTAGCGCGGGCGCTCGGTCGCGTAACCGAGCTCGAAGGCACCGACCAGCGTTGTGTACGGATAGCACTCCGACATCGCGCGGCCTCCCCGCGGAGGTCCGTCGATGCCGTCGGAGTAGCTCCAGCCTCGCGCCTCGAGCATGCCGCGCAGGCCGACGCCGGCCAGGCGGGGAGTGTGGACGTTCGTGGTGTTGGCGCTGACCTTCCACCGGCCGTACCTCCGGCCGACCTGCGTCTCACACTCCCGCTGCCCGTGCTCGTTGGTGACGACCAGCGGCGCGTCGACGAACAGCAGCGCCGGGCCCCCGCCTGAGGCCGCGCCGACCCAGGCCACGGTCTCGTCCAGCCCGCGGGTCCACCCGGCGTCCAGGATCCGGCCGGTCGCGTCGATCGCGGCGACGCCGCTCTCGTTGGCCGGCCGCCCTGGAGCGTCCTCGCGCCAGGCAAGGTCGATGCCGAGGAACCGTACTGCGCGACGCTCAGACGACGCCTCGCCGCGTTGTCGTCGGTCTCCGGTCGACACCAGGCCGACTCCCTCCTCCGCCTCGCGACGCGCCGCCGGGACACCGCTCGCTACGGACGGGAACTTCGAGACAGGCCCTGGTCGTGGGCCTCGAGCCACGTGAGGATCTTGGTGTGAACGCCGACGGTCTTGAGTATGGCGCTCGCGTGCCCGTCGCCGTCGACGACGTCGAGGGTACAGCCGACCTTCTTGGCCCTGAGCGCGGTGCACAGGTCGGCGGAGTGCGTCGACGGGACGAAGTCGCCCTTGGAGTGGAGCAGGTACATGGGGGCGTCACCGCCGCTGGCGTGGTTCTTGACGACGGTGTCGGTCCAGCGGTCCCAGCAGGCGGTGTCGGCGGTTGTGGGGTGGCAGCCGGCCAGCAGGGTGGAGTTGTCGCGAAGTTTCCGGTCCGAAGCCGTCGCGCCCGGCCTGTCGCCGTGCTTGTAGGCGCGGTAGGGCGAGGCGACGGGGGAGAGGGCGACGACGCCGCGTACACGGTCGGCGCCGGCGCCGTAGGTGCCGACCGCGGCGGCGATCTGACCTCCGGCCGAGGAGCCGAGCAGCACGACGCGGTCGGGGTCGATGCCGAACGTGGTGGCGTGGCCCTTGATCCAGGAGATGGCGCTGAGCGCGTCGGTACGCTGCGCGGGCCAGGGGGCCGTGCCGTTGAGGCGGTAGTTGATGGAGAAGACGGCGTAACCGCGTTCGGCGTACCACAGGGCGGTGGAGGTCCAGCTGGACTTGTCGTCCTCGTACCAGTAGCCGCCGTGAATGATCACTAGCGCGGGCTGTCCGGTGGTCGTTGGCGCGTAGTAGGCGTCGAGCTGCTGCTCCGGGTCGGTGCCGTACGGAAAGGTCTCGGCGGTGAGGGCGACATCGGCGAGGGCGCGCAGTCCTTCGGTGGCCGGAGGCACCGGGACGTGGTCGTCGTGGTGGACGGGTGGCGTGGCCGCCGTTCCCAGTGCGCTACGGGATACCTGCGGGTCCGGAGGTGCGGTGCCCTGGACGCGGGTCTTGAGCCAGGTCAGGAGCCGGGCCTTGACGGCGGTCGTCAGTAGTGGCCCGCCGGAGCCGTTGCCGCCGAGGGTCTGGACGGTGATGTCGGCGGGATCCATGCCCTTGGCGAGTTCGGCGTCGCGCAGGTCGGTGGACAGCACGGGCGGGATGGCGTCGCCGGCGGAGTGGATGAGGTACATGGGCGCGTCGTCGGCACCGGATGCGTGGTCCTTGACGATGGAGTCGGTCCAGCGGTCCCAGCAGGTGGTGTCGGCCCGGTCGGGGTAACAGCGGTTCAGGACGACGGTCTCGTCCCGGATCTTGCGCTGTGCGGCGGTCGCGCTGCCGGTGGGGGCCTGGGCCCAGGCGTGGTAGGGCGAGTTGATGGGGGACAGGCCGACGGCGGCGTCGATGCGGGTGCGGCCGGCGCCGTAGGTGGCCAGGGCGGTGGCGAGCTGGCCACCCGCCTGGGAGCCGAGCACGGCGAGATGGTCGGGGTCGGCGTCGAACTCCCCGGCGTGGTCCTTGATCCAGCCGGCGGCGGCGATGGCGTCGTCGCGGGGGCCGGGCCATGCGGCGTCGGTGTCGTACCGGTAGTCGGCGGCGAAGACGGCGAAGCCGTGGTCGGCGAAGTAGCGGGCGGTGAAGATCCAGTCGCTCTTGCTGCCGGAGTCGTAGTAGCCGCCGTGCAGCAGGAGCAGCGCGGGACGGGGCGTGTCGGTGTCGTACCAGTAGGCGTCGATGCCTTGGCGTGCCTGGGTTCCGTAGGCGTAGGTGGCCTCGTGCCGGTTGGCGGCATGGGACCCGGAGGTGACCACGGAGACGACGGCGATCAGCAGGAGGACCACCAGGCCAGGACGCGTCAACCAGCGGCGCACGTGCAATCCCCTTCGGAGCGGAGTACGCACGATCACCCGGCGCACAGGCATAGCGGAACCGACAGATCGTGACAGCTCATCTGAAAACCGCGCAAGATGGCGCAGGTCACAGGATATCCCGGAACTGATAACAATGTTCGCGGTTCAGCCTGGCGGCGGCGGGGTGTGGATCTGCGTCCCGCGGCTAGCGGCGGGTGATGACGCGGGCGATTCCGGCGGCGATGGTGGTGGCCAGGATCCAGCCGGCGGCCACCAGGACGTAGGAGAACCACTGCGCCAGGCCGGCCGGGTTGAAGGCGTTCTGCTGGCCCAGGTCCACGATCGGCAGCAGCAGGTCGAGCGTGTACACGACCGGGTTGAAGTGCGGGGCCTCGCCTGCCTTCAGTGGCGCCGGGGGCGCCAGTCCGTACAGCAGGCTGCCCAGCACCAGCAGGAGTGCGAGCCACAGCATGGCGCGCCAGGACCGGTAGCCATACCCCACCGTCACGTCCTGCAGCCTGCTCCAGATCCGCCCGACCGTCGTCTTGGCGTCACGCCGGTGCCGCTCGCGGGCGTACAGCACCTCGCGGGCCTCCGACGGCTGGCCGATCCTCGTGTAGAACGCGGCGAGCTGCTCGTACGGCTGCGGAGGGCAGCCTTCCGGGTCGCGGGACAGCCACGCCAGGCGGCGCCGGGCGGACAGTTCGGGTTCGAGCGTCTCGTAGGTCAGGCCGTCGAGGGAGAGCGGTGACGGCCAGTGGTCCGGGTCGTCGTGCAGGACGCCGATGCGGGCGTGATGGAGTTCGACGGCGCCCTCGATCTCGCCGCGCAGGGTCAGCTGGTCGGCATGCAGTGCTCGGGCGTCGAGGGCGACGCGGCCCGGGTTGGACAGGCGGGCCTCGTGGAGGTTCACCTGGCGGCCGACCCGGGCGCCGCTCAGCTTCACCCTCCCCCTGGCCGTCATGTACGCGCAGAACACGTCCGCTCCGACCTCGATGCGCGAGAGCCGCAGCGCCGTGTCGGACGCGGTCAGCTCGGCACTCACCAGCGACACCCGGCCGGAGATACGGGCGGTACGGATCACCACGGAGCCGTGGGAGCGCAGGTCGTTCATCAGGAGCGTGCTGGCGCTCAGGCCGTCGGCGTTCACGGCCGTGCCGTCCACGCCGTCGTTGAGGTGGGCGCGCGAGAGGATCAGGCGGCCGGCGACCTCGGCGCCCACCAGGCTGATCTGGCCGCCGGTCACCGTGAGACCCGTGGCGTCGAGCTCGCCGAGCGTCGCGCGGTCCAGGTTCAGCGCCACTCCGCCCGGGTTGGTCAGGCCGGCGTCGGTCAGTGTCAGGTTGCCGCCCAGGCGGGCGCCGACCAGCCGCATCTCGCCCTCGACCGCGTAGCCCAGATGGCACCACAGGCCGCCGCCCACGGTCATGCCGCCCCCGCCGAACGCGGTGCGGCCCGGGTTGCGGAGCAACGAGCCGGACACGTCGAGCCAGCCCGCGATCCGGGCGTTGGTCAGGCCGAACTCCCCGTTCACGACCGCGCGCCGGGCGATGAACCAGCCGTCGACGGTCACGTTCCTCGCGTCCAGGGCCTGCTCGGCCGAGCAGCTCAGACGTGCGTCGTCCATGTTCATCGAGCCGGTGATCCTGGCGCCGCGGATCCGTACCACGCTGTCGGCGGTGAAGCCCTCGTTGCACTCGAGGTTGCCGTCGACGGTGAGCCCGTCGGCGGCGACCGCCACGCCGTCGCGGTCGCTTCCGACGACCGCTCCGCGCAGCGTCACCTCCCCGGTGACCTTCGCCCGTTCGAGCCAGACGCCGGTCGCGAACCGGCTCTCGTGGAAGTTGAGGATGCCGTTCGTCCGCATCCGCGCGCCGTTGAAGCCCGGGAGCCGGCTGGCCACGATCCGTACCGTCCTGGTGGTCGACTCGACGAAGCGCGGTGGCTTCTCGAAGTAACACTCCTCGAACACCAGGGCGTACCGGACCGTCGTCCCCATGAGGTCCAGCCGTCCCCTGACCCGGGCGCCACGCAGCCGGATCGCCGGATACCGGCCCGGCTCGGCGCCGCCCGCTCCGAGCAGCAGCGCCCGGATCGTCTCCGCGCGGACCGTACGCTCCGGTCCCCACGCGTCTCCGCCGCCGGCGTCGTCCTCGGCCGGTGAACCGGTACGCAGGTCGGCCCATCCTCCCGACGGGAAAACCTGCCAGAGAAGACTTTCCGCCTCGGTCAGCTCATCCGCCCTCACAGCGTCTCATCCTGGAGCGAACCATCACGAAAAGCTACTGGTACGGCGGCGATGGTAAGCGACGGTGACGGCGGCGAGGAGTGGGCCCCAGGCGAGAAGCGGCGCGTAACACACGTACACGGC
>DASQPY010000168.1:0-4580 GCA_035643735.1 Actinoallomurus sp.
GCCTGTACCTGGCGCTGATGAGCCTGGACCCCACCGGCAAGGGCCGCAAGCGCTGGACCAACCGGTGGAAGGCCGCCCTGAACGCCTTCGACATCACCTTCGACGGACGCCTGTCCGCCGGACGAAAGTAACCCACATCACGAGATCGAGTTACACCGAAGACTGGACAGACCCTCATGCTCGGCTCGAAGATGTACATCCTGGTCGCCTCGGCCTCGCGTTCAACGAACTCGGGGAATCCCGGCGGGAGTATGGCGAGATGGCGGGTCTCGTTGACGAGCTTTGCGAGGCGTACGAACAGGCCGTTGGTCTTGAAGTAGGTGTCGAGGTCCTCGGCGAACTTCTGCGAGGGGATGTTCTTGGCCGCTTCGAGCTGGCCGATGAGCTGCGGCGTGTATCCGAGGACCTCGGCGAGCTCGGTCTTGGCCATGGAGCCGCGCCATGCCTCTAATTCGGCGGCGAAGGCTCGGATCGCGGGGAACTCATACGGGTCTCGCTGCGCCACCATGGCGGCCTCCGGGGAGTCACATTCGAGGGGTCGGTGACAAAGCGTAACCGAATGTGCGGCGACGGTTATCCGATTTACTCCTCGACGGTGATTCCCAGTGCCGACGCCAGAGTGTGCAACAGGCTCTGCGCGTCGGCGCTCTTCACGGTCGCGCCGCGCAGGCTCTCCACCCCGCCGATCCCCCACAGGTCGCAGCCGGAGAAGACGGTCGCGCCCAGCATCTTGGCCTGGCTGAACTGCACGCCCTGCATCCGGCAGTCCTCGAACCGGCACCCGGTGAACTCCGCCCCCTGGAAGTCCGCCTCGGTGAGGTTGCAGTCGCGGAACACCACGTTGCGGAACCGGCTCATGCGGAAGCGGCTCAGGTCACCGCGGCAACCGGAGAACACGACGTCGCGGAGCGTACAGCCGGTCCATTTCGCCCCGGTCAGGCGGCAGCGTTCCAGGGTTGCGTTGGACACAATTCCACCTGTGACCTCGGCGTTCGCCAGATCACAGCCGAGAAACTCGACGTCGGAGAAGCTCCCCCGCCGCAGCGCCGCGCCGGCGAGGCCGGCCGTGTCGAACCGGCAGCGTTCGACGTCGATGTCCTCGGCGCGGGTCCCGGCCGCCACACTTCCGCCGAACTCCAAGGACAGATAGACCCCGTCGTCGGCGAGGGTCGAGAGCCGGGCCGGGACGAGCTCTGCCGGAAGCTTCGGGGGTACGGGCTCGCTGGACCGTGCGCGGCGGGTGGGCATCGGTCGAAGGTACTCGCTCGGTCAGTGAAAGAGCGCCGGAATGACGGCCACCACGACGAGGACGCCGAAGATGAGCCACGTACCCGGCCTGGCCAGGTTGAGCGTCCAGCCGATCCCGAACCGCTTGGGCACGAGCAGCGACGGGTCGTCGCGGTTGAAGTAGAACAGGCCCCACCGGTAGTTGCGGTCGTCGTCCCGGTTCACCGCCCTCGCGCCGCGCCCCACCGGCCCCGCGGGCCGCGGGCCGCCGCCCGGGCGGGTGCGTACCACCACGACCAGGAGAACGGCCACGCCGAGCAGCAGGAGCAGCACGCCGAATGCGGTCAGCGCCGCCCCGGACAGCGTGATCACCTGCCAGGCGGACAGGGAGACCACCAGGAACATCGCGCTCGTACAGGCCGCCAGCACGAGGAGCGCACGCGCGGTGGCCGCGACGAACCGGCGGTGCCGCGCCGCCGCCCGCGGGTCCTCCGCGTCCAGCTGCGCCCTGCCGTACAACGCGGCCGCCGCCAGGCCGAGCAGCAGCAGCGTGACCGCGACCTGGGTGAGAACCGGGCCGAATACCGAGGCGACCGACTTCGCGGCGTACCGGTCCGCACCGGACGCGCCGAAGTGCGCCGGAAGCCGCGTGGGCATCCTCGGATACTCCACAACGGCGGCGACGACGGTGCCCGCGGTCAGCAGGATCGCCGGGACGCTCCACGGCCACGGGTAGCGCTCCGGGTCGGTCCGCAGCGACGTGTCGGCCACGGTGACCTGGCGCCTGCCGCCGAACCAGTCCTCGGCGGACTTGACCGCGATGATCCGGCGGCGGACGACGAGGTAGATCAGCACCCCGGCGAGGAGCTCTCCGCCGAGCGGGACCGAGAGAGCCCACGCGTGGCCCGAGCCGAGCAGTACGGCGGCCGCCGCGGCGACCGCGACGATCGCGGTGGCGATGCGGTACCGGCGCCGCTGCACGGTGATGACCGGCGCGTCCGCGTGGTCGAGCGGCACGCGGACGCCGAACGGGAGCGTGGGCGGAACAAGAGACGGCATCAGCCACTGCAGGGAGCCGATGAGCACGACCGGGGGGAGAGCGGCGAAGGCGTTCATGATCGGCTCCGGGTGGCCTGGCCGGCGAGGAGACCATCGAGGATCTCCTGGCATCGTCGCTGGATCTCAGCCGGTGACAGGCCCTGGGCCACGGCCTCGGCGAGCAGGGTGCGCGCCCGCGGCTCCCAGTGGGCCGCGACGTCGCCGGAGGCGGGCGGGCCGCTGCCGGCGTCGCGGATGACGACCGCTCCGGTGCGCCGGGCGAGCCGGATGAACCCCTCGCGGCGCAACATGTCGTACGCCTTGTTGACGGTGTGCATGTTGATGCCGAGGTCGGCGGCGAGCTGCCGGGTCGCGGGCAGCGAGTCACCGCTCCGCAGCTCGCCCGCCGCGATCGCCTCGACGACGCGATCGCGCAGCTGCTGGTAGAGCGGCAGCTCACCATCCGTCTCGATGACCAGGATCACGGTTGCTATATAACAACTAGAACATTGGTTTTGGCAAGACGGTGGCGCAGGTCACGGGCACAGAAATGCCCCAACCAGGGACAGAAGCCCCGTACGATCCGGCTCATGACGATTCGGTGGGGAATTCTGGGTACCGGTGGCATCGCGCGTAAGTTCACGGAGGACCTGCTCCTCCTCGGGCACGAGGTGAGGGCCGTCGGCTCCCGCGCTCCGGAGACGGCCGGGAAGTTCGCCGCCCGCTACGACATCGCCCGCGCGTACGGGACCTATGACGAGCTGGCCGCCGACGAGGACATCGACGTCATCTACGTCGCGACGCCGCACAACGCGCACCACTCCGCCGCCCGTACCTGCCTGGAGGCGGGCCGCGCCGTACTCGTGGAGAAGCCGTTCACCCCGACGGCGGCCGAGGCCGAGGACCTGACCGCCCTCGCGCGGGAGCGCGGCCTGTTCGCGATGGAGGGGATGTGGACACGGTTCAACCCCCTCGTCGCCCGCCTGCGCGACCTGGTGGCCGATGGCGTGATCGGAGACGTCAAGGCGGTGTACGCCGACTTCTCCGAGAACGCGGAGTTCGACCCGGCCCACCGGCTGTGGTCGCCGGACCTCGCCGGCGGGGCCGTGCTGGACCTGGGGGTCTATCCGGTGTCCTTCGCCTGGATGCTGCTCGGCGAACCGGCGACGGTCCAGGCGGTCACCACGCCCGCGCCCACGGGGGTCGACGCCAACACCGGCATCGTGTTCGGGTACGGCTCGGGTGCGGTGGCGCTCCTGCACTGCGGGTTCTTCGCCAGGTCCCCCCAGACGGCGACCGTCGTCGGCACGAGCGGATGGATCGAGGTGGCCGGGCCGTTCTGGCATCCGGACGCGATGACCGTGCACCGCGACGGCGCGGAGCCGGAGACCCACCGTTTCGAGGTGGCCGGCCACGGCTTCACCTACGAGGCCCAAGAGGTCGCACGCTGCATCGACGCCGGCCTCACCGAGTCGCCGGTGATGCCCCTCGACGAGAGCGTCGCGATCGTCCGTACCCTCGAAACGATCATCAAGGGATTCCCCGGAGTCGACTGGGACACCGTGAACCCGTGACGTTCGGCCGGAGGATGTGGGCGGACGGGGCGAGGGCCTGCTTCGTCGACGATGTCGGCGTCGGCGGCGCGTTCGTCCATGAGCTGGCCGACGACCCGCGTGCTGAGCCGTCCGCCGCGGCGGCTGATGAACAGTGTCGGCGCCGGGCCAGGTGTCGTGTTCGGTGCGCCATTCGGTGACGGAGGCGCGCGGTCGTCGCGCGCCAGGGTCCGTTGTTCGACGGCGCGCAGGTACCGCTTCTGCCGCCGGACGTCCAGGGCGCGGGTCGCGAGCTTGGGCGCCTCGCCGCGGCGGGGCCGAGCCCGAGCTGGGCGAAGAAGTGGTCCGGCTCGGCCGCCGAATCGTGGAGCCGCCGCCGCGGCGGGTCCAGGTGGAGACTCACGCCGGGGGGCGACCGGTCGGCTCGCGGGCCTGCTCGGGAGGAGCCGGCCGGCGCCAAGGCAGAACCCGGTACAGCCCGTTTTCTGCCTTGGCGGAAAGCGTCGCACCGACAGCTGGACCTACTGAACCGACCACACCAGGACGAATGAGAAATCCACTTTCGTCCTGCGGTTCAGCGGGATATCGATCTTGACTCTGTGAGCGACCTCATTACGGCTGATGCCCAGTCCATGAGCGATGAGTTGTTCGGGACGGACTGGCACGGGATCGTCGAAGGTGACCGTGATCTGAAGGGGCCACGGATCCTTGGGAACGGAAGGTGCGTGGAGTTCCCAGCACCCGTCCCAGTCGAGCGCGAAC
>DASQPY010000169.1:0-4067 GCA_035643735.1 Actinoallomurus sp.
ATCACCGGTGAGCCGGAGCCCCATTACCACAGGGTACGGGTCGGGGGCACCATGAGCGATGCCCGATTCGCCCGTCGCGCGGAAAATTGCCTCAAAAGACCCTAGGAGAAGAGAGTCTCCCCCCAGAATCCGCCCTTCCGGACGCCGGGCGGGCAGGCGAAGATGCCGGATCCCACATGCTGGACGTATTCGTTCATGTGATCGGTGCCGGCGAGCTTGTTCTGCAGCGTGACGAACTGCGTTCGCGGATCCCGCTGGTAGGCGATGAAGAACAGGCCGGCGTCGAGCCGCCCGAGCCCGTCGCTGCCGTCGGTGAAGGAGTAGCCGCGGCGCAGGATGCGCACGCCGCCGTTGCTGTCCGGGTGCGCCAGGCGTACGTGGGAGTTCGCGGGCAGCTTGGCGAGCGGTACGGGATCGTGTTCGTGCCGGGCGCCGTACGGGTTGCCCTCGCCCTTCATCCGGCCGAAGACGTCCTGCTGCTCCTGGAGCGAGGTGCGGTCCCACGTCTCGATGTGCATGCGGATGCGCCGGGCGACGACGTAGGACCCGCCGTTCATCCAGGCGGCACCGTCCTTGGCCGACGCCCAGACGTGCCGGTCCAGCGCCGCGTGGTCGTCGCCGGAGATGTTGCGGGTGCCGTCCTTGAATCCGAACATGTTGCGCGGCGTCTGCTGGTCCGGCGTCGTGGAGGAGGTCTTGCCGAAACCGAGCTGGGACCAGCGCACCGCCACGACGCCGAATCCGATCCGGGCCAGGTTGCGGATGGCGTGCACCGCCACCTGCGGGTCGTCGGCGCACGCCTGGACGCAGATGTCGCCGCCGCTGCGGGCGGGGTCGAGGTTGTCCCCGGGGAAGTGCGGCAGGTCGACCAGGGGTGCCGGCCGCCGCGCCTTGAGGCCGAACCGGTCCTTGCCCCCCTTGTCGAACAGCGTGGGCCCGAAGCCGACCGTGAGCGTCAGCCGGGCCGGGGCCAGGCCGAGCGCCTCCCCCGTGTCGTCGGGCGGCGACTCGGGCAGGCCGCCCGCCGCCGACCCGTACGGGTGGCCGGCGGTCAGCGCGGCGCCGGCCGCGGTCCACTCCTTGAGCATGCGGATCAGGCGGTCGCGGTCGTCGGTGACGACGTCGAACGACGCGAAGTGCAGCCGGTCCTGTACGGGCGTGGCGATGCCGGCCTGGTGCGACCCGAAGAACGGCACTGGAGCACTGTCGGACGCCGTTCCCTCGTGGGCCTGCGCGACACTGACCAGGCCGGCGCCGGCCGCGGCACCCGCGGCCAGCGTCGCGCCCGAGTATCCGAGCAGCCTGCGCCTGCTGACATCCGTCACCGGGTGACGACCCCCGCGAGCTTGGACAGCGGCTCACCCAGGGCGTTGACCTCGTCGGACAGCTCCTTGCGCTCCGCCTTGCCGACCGTGTCGTAGGACACGTAGCCGTCACCCTTCTTGTACTTGTCCAGCAGCTTCTGCACTTTGGCGAACTCGTCGGTCAGGTCGCCGGCGAGTCCGGCGTCCTTCTCCTGCACCACCGGCTTGAGCAGCTCGAACGCCTTCTGCGCACCGTCGACGTTGGCCTTGAAGTCGCTCAGGTCGGTGTGGGAGAAGGTGTCCTCCTCACCGGTGATCTTGCCGGTCGCGACCTCGTCGAGGAGTTCCTTGGCGCCGTTGGCCATCGAGGCGGCGGTGATCGACGCGGTGCCCACCCGGGCTTTGAGCGTCTCGAGGTTCTTGACGAGGTCGTCGGCGTACGGGCCCTCGCCCTTGAGCGACTTGGTCTTCCAGATCGCCTTCTCGATCTGGTGCCAGCCGGTCCACTTGTCGCCCGGCTTGAGGTCCGCCTCGCGGGTGTCGGTCTTGGGGTCGATGTCGCCGAACGACTCGGCCACCGGCTCGATGCTCTCCCAGCCGAAGCGCGACGGGGCGTACCCCGCCTTGGCGCCGGCCATGTCACCCTTCGACACGGAGGCGGCGAACGTCTTGGTCTTGGCGAGAGTGTCGTCCACCTGCTCGCCGATGTAGGTCCGGTAGGCGGCGACCGCCTGGTCCAGACGCGGGTCGGCCGCCTTGCCCTTGCCGGTGACGGTGAACGTCTGCGAGGGGCCCTTGCCCGTCATTCCGGCGCTGCACATGACCTTGTACGTACCCGCCTCGAGGGAGACGGTGATCTCCGCGCCGGTGCCGGGGCCGATGTTCTCGCGCTCCGAGACGATCTTGCCGTCGGGGGCGACGATCTCCAGTTCGTTGACCTGCGAGCCGTTGTTGGTCATCTTGAACGTCGTGGCACCGGCCGCACCGGTCTTGGCGCCGACCTCACACGACGAGTCGGTGGCGGTGACCTTGATCGCGGCGTCCTTGCCGGACGCGGCGTCGTCCTTTCCACACGCCGACAGCACCGAGAGTGAGACGAAGACGGCGCTCGCGGTGGCGAGCAGATGGACAGGACGCATGGGATCTCCAGCAACGGCGGTGAATCGGGTTAGAGGTACTTAGTTAGCGTAGGCGTGCCTAACTTAGCCTTACCTAACCTCAATCCGTCAAGCCGCGCACCGGTGCGACTTTGTGACCCTTCCCACCACCCGCCCCGGACACCCAGGCCCAGCCTCCGACGGGAGGGGTCCCGGGCAAGCGAACACCCGCGCACCCCGACCGGCGCGCGGGTGTTTCCGGCGGGCCTGGCACCCCCGTGGAGCGCCGGCCCACGGTCGCGCTACTCGAGATACTCCCGCAACATCTGGGCCCGCGTCGGGTGGCGGAGCTTGGCCAGCGTCTTGGACTCGATCTGGCGGATGCGCTCGCGCGTCACCCCGAAC
The DNA here is from genome assembly GCA_035643735.1 of Actinoallomurus sp. Taxonomy (GTDB): domain Bacteria; phylum Actinomycetota; class Actinomycetes; order Streptosporangiales; family Streptosporangiaceae; genus Actinoallomurus. The sequence continues at coordinate 2,807 of DASQPY010000169.1, forward strand.
TCCCGGCCGACCTCTTCGAGGGTGCGCGGGTGTCCGTCCGTCAGGCCGAAACGAAGCTGAATGATCCGCTGCTCCCGGTCCGACAGCGATCCCAGGATGCCGTCAAGCTGGTCCTGGAGCAGGATGAACGCCGCCGCCTCGATGGGGACGACCGCATCGGCGTCCTCGATGAAGTCGCCGAGGTCGGAGTCCTCCTCCCCGATCGGCGACTGCAGGGACACGGGTTCTTGGGCGACACGCTGAATCTCGACGACCCGCTCGGGGGAAAGACCCATCTCCAGGCCGATCTCGTCGGGCGAGGGTTCCCGGCCGAGGTCCTGGTGGAGCTGGCGCTGCACCCGCACCAGCTTGTTGATGGTCTCCACCATGTGGACCGGAATCCGGATGGTCCGGGCCTGGTCGGCGATCGCCCGCGTGATCGCCTGGCGGATCCACCAGGTCGCGTAGGTCGAGAACTTGTAGCCCTTGGTGTAGTCGAATTTCTCGACGGCACGTATCAGCCCGAGATTCCCCTCCTGGATGAGATCGAGGAACAGCATTCCGCGGCCGACATAACGCTTGGCGATGGACACCACCAGGCGCAGGTTGGCCTCGATCAGTCGTTGCTTCGCCCGCACTCCGTCGCGGGCGAGCAGTTCGAGATCGGTCCTTTCACCGAGGGTGATGATGACCGACCTGGCCACCTTCTCCTCGGCGAACAGTCCCGCCTCGATCGATTTCGCGAGTTCGACTTCCTCTTCTGCCGTGAGTAGCGGCACGCGGCCGATTTCTCGCAGATAGATACGGACCAGGTCGCTCGTCGGCGCGCGCCGGGAGACGTCATCTCCATCAACGCGCGCCGAGTCCTCGTGCCCACTGCTGGACTCGAGAACTTCGACACCCTGCTCGCCCAATATCCGGACGACCCGATCCATCGAGTCGGCCGGCAGGTCAGAGCGGTCGATCGCGGCAGCCACGTCGTCGACGGTTATTCCGACGCCACGCTCTCTGCCGCGTGCGACAAGATCCGCCACCTGCTCAACCGATGGCGTCTCGCTTGGCAGCACCGAAGGGCCCACGATGACAGTGTGCGTCAAGGTGCCCAGGTAACGGGGGACCTATTTTTCGGTCCCGCCTGTCACAAGGTCCCGATCCCTCGCTCCCGCAACGCGTGTCTCTGCTGTTCAAGCGCCATGAGGTCCCCGAACAGGCGGTTGTACTGCTCTTGGTTCTCGACCGGATTCAGCCGTCCTAGTTTGGACTGCAGCTTGGCGATCTCCCG
>DASQPY010000170.1:0-8584 GCA_035643735.1 Actinoallomurus sp.
GGTTCAGGGGTCCATCACGGCGAGGATGAAACGCACGTCCTGATCGCTCTCGTTCGCGTACGCGTGCGGCCGGTCGCCGTGGAACACGGCCGCGTCGCCGGCCGCCACCTCCGTACGGCTGTCGCCCGAGAACAGGCACAGCACGCCCGACTCGACGGAGGCGATCTCCCGCGTGCCGGAGGTGTGCGCCTCGCTGTCGCGGCGCTCGCCGGGCCGCAGCTCCCATCGCCACAGCTCGACCGACGGACGTGGGTCGCTGCCGGCGAGCAGCGTGCCGGTGCCTCCGTGGGGGCCGTGCCAGAGCACCACGTGGCGTCCGGCCGGGAACAGCTGGATCGGCGGCTCCTCCTCGACCTGGACGAGCCGGGTGAGCGGGACGCCCAGGGTGTCGGCGACCCGGGTCAGCGTGCCGAGGTTGGGGTTGCCGCGCGCCTGCTCCAGGGCGACGAGCACGCCCTTGCTGACTCCGGCACGCGCGGCGAGCTGGTCCAGGCTCCAGCCGTGCGCGGCGCGCAGGGCGCGTACGGTGCGGGCCACCGCGTCGCCGACCTTGTCCGTCATGGGCACACCCCCAGGCGGTCATTAGAATGAACTACACGGTACGATATTCCGACCGAAAGCGGGAAGGGGCCCACCTATGCTTGATCGGATCTTCGTCGATGACACCGTACGCGGTCTGCGTCCCGACTTCGCGGTGCTGCTGATGACCGCGGAGGGCCTGACGAACACGCCCTCCGCCGGCGAGGTCCTGCACACCGGCGACCTGGCCGGGTCCGCGGCTCCGCACGTGGAGGCATGGCGCGAGGCGTACCGCGGTTTCGGCGTGAACCCCAAGCGCGCGCGGCCCTCTGTCGACGCCCTGCTGCGCCGTGCCGAGCTGCCCGGGATCAACCGGGTCGTGGACGCCTACAACGCGGTCAGCGTCCGGTACGGCCTGCCCATCGGCGGTGAGGACCTCGACGCCTACGACGGCCCGGCCCGGCTGGTCCGGGCCGAGGGCGGCGAGCCGTTCGACACGGTCAAGAACGGCGAGCCGGTGATCGAGCACCCCGAGCCCGGCGAGGTGATCTGGCGCGACGACGCGGGTGTCACCTGCCGGCGCTGGAACTGGCGCCAGTGCACCCGCACCCACATCACCGAGCGGACCAAGAACGCGCTGTTCATCCTCGAACGCCTGGAGCCCTACCCGCTCGACCGCCTCACCGCCGCGGGTGCGGAGCTGGCCGCGCTGCTGCGCGCGATCAGCCCGGAGGTGGCCATCGCCACCCGGCTGGTCGAGCCATGATCATCACACTCGCGCTCGCGTCGGCGATCGTGTTCGGCGCCGGCGACTTCTGCGGCGGCGCCGCGTCACGGCGCGGCGGGTCGACGCCCGTACTCCTGTTCAGCCTGCCGACCGGGCTGGGCCTGCTGCTGATCGTGGCCGTGGCCATGGGCGGTACGACGAATCCGGGCGCGCTGGCCTGGGGCACCGCGTCCGGTCTGGCCGGCGGTGGCGGACTGCTGGTGTTCTACCGCGCCCTGGCCGAAGGGCCGATGAGCGTGGTCGCGCCGGTGTCGGGGCTGATGGCGGCCCTGCTGCCGGCCGCCGTCGGCGTGGCGAGCGGTGACCGGCTGTCGTTCACCGCGTTCGCCGGGATCGGGCTGTGCCTGGTGGCGATCTGCTTCGTGAGCATGGAGAAGAGCACCGAGCCGGTACGACGGCGGATGAGCGGGCCCGTGCTGGCGGTCCTTGCCGGGACGAGTTTCGGGGCCTTCTTCGTCCTCATCCAGCAGGGTGACGACGGCACGCTGTGGCCGCTCGCGGCCTCCAAGGCGGTCGGCGTGCTGATGGTCGCCGTCGCCGCGACGGTGTCCGGCCGCGGGCCGTCGGCCCTGCTGCGCGACCGCGTCACGATCGGCATCGCCCTGCTGGCCGGCTCGCTCGACGTGCTCGGCAACGCGCTGTACGTTTTCGCGGCCCGCGCCGGGATGCTGAGCATCGCGGGGGTACTGAGCTCGCTGTACCCGGCGAGCACGGTGCTGCTGGCCAGAGTGGTGTACGGCGAGCGCCTCCGGCCGATCCAACGCGTCGGCCTGGTCGTCGCGGTGGCCGGCGTCGGCCTCGTCACGTCGGGCTGAGCCCTCGGCCGGCGGTGTGCCGGCCGAGAGCCTGGCGGCTCAGTGGAGGTTGACGACGATGTCGGAGTGCTGCGGGCTCGAACGCAGTCCGGCGGACTCCAGCGCCTTGCGGTAGGCGTCCATCATCGCGGTCGCGTCCTCGGCCGTGCCGAACAGGTCACCGAGCTCGCGCCAGACCCGTGCGGTCGCCCGTGAGGTCTCGAGTCCGGCCAGCTCGTCACGGGCGGCGCGCAGCGCGGCGAGTGCCGCGTCGCGTTCGCCGGTCGCGATCAGCGCCTGGGCCAGCATGAGCCGGGCGCGGATGGTCGTGACCGTGGTCTCCGGCCGGGCGCCGAGCTCGGCCAGCACGTGCTCGGCGATCGTGACGGCCGACGCCGGCTCGCCGATCAGCACCTTCGAGCGGGCCATCTCGATCTGGCATTCGGCCGCGTCCATGCCGGTGAGCATCGGCCCGGCGGCGTTCAGCAGCTCGAGCGCCTTGCCCGCGTCCACGGGGGAGGCGCCCGACGGCAGGAGGGTGCGTGCGGCGGTGACCCGCAGCCGCGCCTGCGCCTTGGCCTGGTCGCCGCCGGCGTGCAGTGCCAGTGCCTGCTCCGCGAGGTACAGCGACTCGCCACCCTCGCCCTCGTCGAGGGCCTGCTTACTGGCGTCGACGTAGGCCGAGATCATGACGGCGGGGTCCGGCTCGCTGGCGGCCAGGAGCCGCTCGGCGAGCTCGTACGCCGGCGTGGGCTCGCCGCGGTCGAGGTAGGTGGCGATCAGCGTGCGGCCGATCTCGGCCGCGTCCTCGCCGCCGAGCAGGCCGAGGTCGGCGAGGCGGTTCAGTGCGGACTCGCCCAGCGCGAGGGTGCGGCCCAGGTCGCCGGCGACGCGGTAGCAACGGGACAACACGATGGTCACCGGCAGCCAGCCGGCCCGGCCGCGGTCGCGCGCGGCCTCCTCGCGTAGCTCCTCAAGGGCCTTGATCGCCTCTTCGCCGCGCCCCAGCGTCTCCAACGCCCGTGCCCGGCCCCAACGTGCGCGCTTCATCAACTCGGGGTCGTTGTCGACCGCCTCGAGAATCTCACTGAACCACGCGAGCGCCTGTGGGGCGTCGTCGCCAAGGAGCGACAGCTCCGCGTGGCGCGCGCGTACCTGCAGGTGGAGCCGCTCTTCGGGTTCGATGCCCTCGGAGAGATACTCCGGCAGGCAGCTCAACCGGCTCGCCAGCAGCCGTACGACCGCGGGAGTCGGGGTTCGCTTCCCGGACTCGATCAATGAGATGTAACTGTCGGACAACTCGGTCCCGGCAAGCTGGGCCTGAGAGAGGTGCTTACTCAGGCGCAGGTTGCGGACTCGTTCACCAACGCTTCCTTGACCCGGCATCTCGACTCACTTACCGAAGGGCTTCACGCGGATTGGGTTACGTCTTGATTGTGGGTTGCACTACCTCACAGAAGGAGGGTAACCCAAACAAGTTGGACAAGGTGGGGGAGTTCGGGTCAAGTTACGGAGTAGAGATCAGTCGTCCCCGGAGTCACTCGTCGGGAAGATCATGCTGCAGACCTCCAGGTACAACTGCTCAGGGTACGGGAGGTAGTCAACAACGCGGAAGGCCTGATCTTGACCGGCGGATTCAAGGACGAACTCGCCATAGCCGAGCATCCGGCCACTGATTGAGCGCTGAAAGCTCATGTCGGTGACTTTGGCCAGCGGCATCATGGCCACCTTACGAGTGAGCAGCCCGGTGGTCAGGAGCATGCGCTGGTTGGTGATCACGAAGTAGTCGACGGACCACGTCGCGACCTTCCAGACGAACCACGCCAGGAGAACCAGCCAGGCCCACCAGATGTAGTTGACCAGTGAACCGTTGCGGTCGACGACGACGTTGCTCAGCACGCCCGCGACCACGAGTCCCCCGAGGACGAACGCGATCGGGGTCATCAGGACGGCGGGGTGCCGGCGTACGGTGATCACCTGCTGCTCGTGCGGCAGGAGATAGCGATGGATTGAGGCCGGCGCGGAGTCGCCGGGAGTCACGAGTCTCATGTCAGCGCGTTGACGAACTGAGACAGGGAATCACCGGCCGACGCGAGGCTGCTGGCCGTGCTGTGGACGATCTGGGCCGCGCCCCCCGGCGACTTGAGCAGGTAGAAGACCACGAAGGCCCCCAACGCCCAAGTGAGGTACTTCTTCAAGGACTTGCCTCCCGAAGCCTGACCCACTAACCCAACTCAAGTTGTACACCAGTAGTGGATCTGGCTGCAAAGAGGTTCGTGACCGTATCTGCGCACCGAAATCGCCATGACCACGTCCGTGACTCAGGCGGCCCGGGACGCTCAACCGCCGGCGTTGCCCTCGGCCGCCGCGAGCGCGAGTACCTCGAGATGCTTGCGTGCGATGCGTTCGACCAGCTCAGGGGAGGCTTCGCCGATCACCTCCTCGGCGCTGTGCCGCGCCGCCTCGACGCATCGAATGACCATCTCGGCGGGATGCACCTCGCCGAACTCCAGCGCGAGGCTCTCGGCAACCGCCTCAAATGTCCACGCCATAACGCTCCCCGAATCACCGCTCGCGGCGGGTACGTGCCGCCGAGCCTCTTCGTCACAATCCGTAGCAGGCTATTACCCTCCGCGTGCGGATCTTGAACGCGGGCCTGCGAGGCGTCACGGACCGCGGCTTCCGGCCTGCGGGGCGTGGCGGGACCCTGGAGAGACAGGAGCCATGACTCACCGAGGCCGAGCGCGGTCGACCGCGTCGGCCACCCGGCGCACGTCCCGGCCGTCGTGGCCGGGTACGCACTCGCCGTCTCCGTCGCTCTCTACCTGTTCTTCGTCTGGCTGTCACACATCCGTCCGCACCGGCGGCGGCCGCCGGTCGTCGCGTACCTGGTGAGGGCCGCGGCGACGTTACTGGGCGTCGCTGGGCCCCGCACCGGTGCACGTGGGGGCGGCCCTGCTCGCCGTCCTGGCCGGAATCACCGTGACACTGGGCCGCCGGAGGCCGGTCCCCCTAGACGACCCCATAGAGGCGGTCGCCGGCGTCGCCGAGACCGGGGACGATGAAGCCGTTCTCGTTGAGGTGGTCATCGACCGCGGCCGTCACGACGCGGACCGGCACCTCGACGTCCACCAGCGCCTCCTCCAAGCGGGCGATGCCCTCCGGGGCGGCCAGGAGGCAGATCGCGGTGACGTCGTCGGCGCCGCGGTCCAGCAGGAGCCGGATCGCCGCCGCCAGGGTGCCGCCGGTGGCGAGCATCGGGTCCAGGACGTAGCACTGCCGTCCCGACAGGTCGTCGGGCAGACGCGTGGCGTACGTCGTCGCCTTCAGCGTCCCCTCGTCGCGGACCATGCCCAGGAAACCCACCTCCGCGGTGGGAAGGAGCCGGGTCATGCCGTCCAGCATGCCGAGGCCGGCGCGGAGGATGGGCACCACCAGCGGCTGCGGCCGGGTCAGGCGCACGCCCTCGGCCGGGCCGACTGGTGTGGTAACGGTCACATCGGCGACGCGTACGTCGCGGGTCGCTTCGTAGGCGAGGAGCGTCACGAGCTCGTCGGCCAAGCGGCGAAATGTGGGGGAATCTGTGGTCTCGTCACGAAGCGTAGTGAGCTTGTGGGCGACGAGGGGATGATCGGCCACGAGGGTTTTCATATCGGGTCACGGTAGCCGAATGGATACCTGAGCATGGGGAACGTACTTCTTATGGACGATCGTATGAGTCCTGAGGAGGTTGGAGATCGACTCCGCCGGCGGGCGGTCTTCCTGCGGGAGCTGGCAGAGGCGCGTGAGCTCCGCAGACGAGTGAGTCCCCGGCGATGGCGGCAGGAGCGCATCCGCGCCACGGTTCGCATGCGCACGTTCCGGGCGAACTAGAGGGGTTCCCGCCACGCTGGTTTCCCCGTGCCGCGACTTTCGCAGCCCCACATCTGTCAAGATGCCCGAGCAGAACGCGCGGCGGTGGGGTGAAGATGACGGAACTCGATACGGCGGACTTCGCCGTCGTGGTCTCCCGAGAGGACGATGCGTGGGAAGTAGAACAGCTTCCCATCGCGTTGACCGAGGATCTGGCGGGGCTGATCCATGCCCTGAGGCAGCAGCCCAGCATGGCGGGCACGATCGGGCTGGCCTCGATCGGAGACGACTTCTTCGTCGCGCTGCGGGTGCTGGCGGACGAGGTGATGATCTTCCTGTCGGACGTCACGGCGTCCCTGGACTGGCCACTGGCCGGGCAGGTGGTCGAATACCTCGAGCTGGACATCCCCGACGACGAGGACCTCGATCAAGTACTCCCGGCCGGCGACATGTCGATCTTCGCGGACCTGGGCCTCGACGAGATGGAGCTCGGCGCTCTGAGCGGCGATCTCGATCTCTTCCCCGACGAGATGCTGTCCAGCATCGCCTCACGCCTCGGATTCGGCGCCGCTTTCGAGCGCGCGATCGAATAACCGACGTCTTTTGGAGAGAATGAAGGCGTGCCGTACTTCTCCGTGGCCTTCGCACGCAGCGACGCCGGATGGATCGGGACCGAGACCGACCTCACCGAGGTCGCCGGTGTCGATGACATCACCGACATCATGCGAGAGACCGCCGTTGAGACGGCGGGTGACACGGTCCTCCTCCTCATCGAGCAGGAGGACGAGTGGTTCGCCGTCGTGCGCCTGGACGACGGCGGGGATCCTCGTGTCTTCCTCTCCGACCCACGGGCGACCCAGACGAGCGATCTCGCGCGCATGCTCCACGAGCAGATCGGCGAGATCGATGAGGTTCCCACCGACGATCCCGTCGGCGATCCCGATCTCCTCGCCGACCTCGGCACCGAGCCGGCACGACTGACAGAGCTGGGAGAGCGCAGGTTCCCCGGCGACGCGCTGTCGGTCATCGCCGAACGTGCCGGGTTCGCCGAGGACTACGACAGGCTCAGATAGCCCGGCCATGCGCGAGCCGGCCATGCAAGAGGCCATGCGACTCGCCCTGCGGGAGGCCCGCCGGGCGGCCGGTGACGTGCCGGTCGGCGCCGTCGTCCTCGACTCCTCCGGCCAGCTCGTCGGCGCCGGTCGCAACGAACGCGAGCGGACCGGCGACCCGACCGCGCACGCCGAGATCGTGGCGTTGCGCCAGGCCGCCGCGCGCCTCGGGGAGTGGCGGCTGAGCGGATGCAGCCTGGTGGTCACCCTGGAGCCGTGCACGATGTGCGCGGGCGCCTCCGTACTCGCCCGGGTCGAACGCATCGTGTACGGGGCGATCGACCCCAAGGCCGGGGCCGTCGGGTCACTGTGGGACGTCGTACGTGACCGGCGCCTCAACCACCGCCCCGAGGTGGTCGCGGGCGTGCTCGCCGACGAGTGCGGGGCCCTGCTCACCGAATTCTTCGCCCGAAGGCGGGATTGAACGGGTGCACGCTTCCGGTAGGCTCGCGTCTTGGTGGAGTCGCCTAGTGGCCGAGGGCGCACGCCTCGAAAGCGTGTGATGGGGCAACTCATCCGTGGGTTCAAATCCCACCTCCACCGCCACTGAGCCGCCGACCGGAGCCGGTCGGCGGTCTTTTTTCACCGACCTTCTGTACCTATTGGTATGTACACTCGGGCCCCATGCATGCGATGCAGTACGAGATCACGCTGCCGGCCGACTACGACATGAGGATCATCCGAGAGCGCGTGGCCACGCGAGGATCCGTCCTCGATGGTTTCCCCGGACTCGGGCTCAAGGCGTACCTCATCCGCGAGCGCGGGGTCGAGTCGTCGCCGGTGAACCAGTACGCGCCGTTCTACCTCTGGGAGTCGCCCGCGGGGATGAACCGCTTCCTGTGGGGCGGCGGCGGGTTCCAGGGCATCGTCACCGACTTCGGCCGCCCCGCCGTACGTCACTGGACCGGCGCCGGCCTGGAACACGGCCCGGACCGCGGGTCCGTCCCCCGCGTCGCCACTCGTCGTACCGAGCGCTTCCCGGCCGAGGAGGACCCGGCGGCGACCGTCGAGCGCGCCCTGTCCGACCTGTCTTCCCGCACACCGGGCGTGCACTCCACCGCACTCGCGGTCGACCCCCACGTGTGGGAGCTGGTGCACTTCACGCTCTGGACATGTGATCCCCCGCCGGAGACACCCGGCGTCCGCTACGAGGTGCTGCACCTGTCCACGCCCGGCCTGGACGCGATCGGGACCGGGCGTCACTGGTGAGCGCGGCGCGCCCATCGCCGTGCACCTCGAACTCGGCACGGCGGCCCTCGACGTCCTCGATGTGCTCTGCGGCGACCTGGAGGTGCCCGCAGTGCGCTCTGGCCGGCGATCGCGGGCGAGCTCGGTGCGGCGGTCGCGTAGAAGATCTTCGTGACCAACCCCGCGCGGGCCTGCGAGGTCGAATGGTGTGACCGGACGGTCACCGAGAGTAAAGAAAACTTGGCGATTGGAATGGCTCGGATCGATATAGCCGGCCGTTTGGAGAGGTCATGCTGGCACAGAGCGGTGCGCGGCCGGCTGGCCCATCGGCG
>DASQPY010000171.1:0-2901 GCA_035643735.1 Actinoallomurus sp.
GTTACGTTGTGCACGCCGCTTCCGCTGAGGAACTGCGACGCGTAGGGCGTCACGACCTCGTCGTACCTGGTGGAGATCACCGTGTACGCGACGCCGGGCACGGTGTCACCGCCGGAGTTCAGCCGGGCGAGCAGGCTGGACCCGATGGTCTGGTCACCGCAGGCGGGACAGGCCGAGTTGAGGACGTCGGTCGCGCCGGGGAAGGCCCGGGCCAGGATCGCGAGCCCGTTCAGCGTGGTGCCGTGGTTCGACGGGGCCAAGCCGACCAGGGTGTGCACCTTGCCCGCGCCACCGAGGAACTTCAGGTAATAGCGCGGCATCATTCCGCCTTGGGAATGCCCGACGATGTCGACCTGCGACGTCCCCGTGGCGGCCAGGACGCCATCGACGAACGTGGCCAGCTGTGCGGCGGAATCGGCCACCGGCGCGATCGCACGCAGCACCGGAACACCGGCCTTGGCGCCATAAGTGAGCGCGAAGACGCAGTAACCCCGCGCCGCGAGAATGGGGGCGTCAGAAAGCCAGTTGACGGTGCCGTTGGCGAATGTGCCATGGACGAGGACGACCGGGCGCGGGTGCGCGGCACTGGGCTTGCACGACCAGTTGTTCGCACCGGGCAGGCCGGGGGCGGCCAGGGCCTTGGCGGCGTCGACCGGGCCGGCGGCGCCTGCGCTGAGAGGGGTCGCGATGACGAGAGCGCCGCTCAGTAAGACGGTGGCGATGACGAGCAGCGACCGTAGTGTGCGGGGGCGGGGCAGCATGGTTCCTCCCGGGGGCGTGGAGGCAGGGGACGGCGCGCCGCGAGTGTGAAGCAGATCACACAAGAGGTTACTGACCGGTAAGCTAACTCCCCTGACGAATGTTGACCAGCCGATAATGGATAACGTTTCGATAACGTGCGGCCGGCGTACGGCGCTGATCGGGCCGCGCTGAGACCGTTTGCGACAACGCACGCGGAGGCATTCCCGCGCAATGTCGAAAGTGCTTCCACGCGCTATTCCGCCGGATGGCCTGGCATTTCCCCTGTTGGGGACTTGCCGGCGATGGCCCATCGCCTCGCCGGAACGCGTGATGATGCATCATGGGCGCGGCGGCGGGAGGAGAGATTCGTGGAGGACGTGCGCACGACGCTCGCGGAGATCGACCAGGCGAACGAGCGACTTATGGAGACCGCGAAGAAGCTGACCGACCAGGACCTGAGGGCCCCGTCGAGGCTGCCGGGCTGGAGCCGCGGGCACGTGCTCACGCATCTCGTCCGCAATGCCGACTCGTACTGGAACCTGCTGGAATGGGCGCGTACCGGTGCGGAGAACCCGCAGTATCCGAGCGACGCGTCGCGGGACGCCGGCATCGAGGCGAGCTCCGGACGCCCCGGCGATGAGCTGCGCGCCGAGCTGCGGATCGCGGTCGAACGACTCGCGCTACAGGCCAGCACCATGCCCGAGTCCGCCTGGCAGCACATGATCCGTGCCCGCGCCGGCTGGGCCCATCCGGCCTGGTTCGTCCTCAACCGGCGGTGGCGTGAGATCCAGGCGCACCACATCGACCTGGACCTCGGCTACGCCTACACGGACTGGCCGCTCGCGTACGTCCGCTGGGAGCTGGCCGAGACGCTGGATGCGATCAGGCTCGACGGCGGCCTGGCCGCCGGCCGCGTCCGCGCCACCGACCTCGACGTGGACGTACGGCTGGGCGACGGCCCGGAGGTCAGCGCCCCGGCGCATGAGCTACTGGGCTGGCTGACCGCACGGGGCGGACCGTCGTCCGCCGGGTGGCCTGCCCCACCGCCTTGGCCGCCGACCGCCGCCGGCTGGCGTCCCGCCTGACCGCGGACGGGCATTGCGGGTCGTTCACGACAACGCCGATACTGCGCTGATGACTGACTCCTCTCCCCAGGTACGGCGGTCGCTGTTCCTGCACGCGTCGATCCGCCGTAGGCCACGCGTCGTGCTCGAGCGGATGCTCGAGCAGGTGGACGCCGACACGCCGCCCGACGGGCCGGACGGGCCCGTGGCGGTGCTGGAGCGGCGGATCGCGAGCCTGCTGGGCAAGGAGGCCGCGCTGTTCTTCCCCAGCGGGACGATGGCGCAGCAGGCAGCCCTGCGCGTGCACGCGGAGCGGAGCGGGCGCCGTGCGTTCGCCGCGCATCCGCACTGTCACCTCGACCGGTGGGAGATGCAGGGCTACAACGCGGTGCACGGCCTGTGGTTCCACCGGGCCGGCGACACCAACGAGCTGATGACCGCCGCCGATCTGAGGGCGGTCGGCGAGCCGGTGGCCGCGGTGCTCTGGGAGCTGCCCCAGCGCGACCTCGGCGGGCTGCTCCCCGAGTGGGAGGACCTGGAGGAGCAGATCGCCGTCGCACGGGGGAGCGGCGCGGTGCCGCACCTGGACGGAGCCCGCCTGTGGGAGGCGCAGACCTACTACCGCCGGCCCCTCGACGAGATCGCCGGGATCTTCGACACGGTCTACGTCTCCCTCTACAAGGGCCTGCAGGGCACCCGTGGCGCCGTCCTGGCCGGTGACGCGGCGACGGTGGCCGCGGCCGGCGTGTGGCGTGCGCGGCTCGGCGGCGCGATCCCCGACGCGTGGCCGCTCGCGCTGACCGCGCTGGCAGGTCTCGACGCGATTCCGCCCCGCATGCCGGCCTTCCGCGAACACGCGCTCGCGATCGCCGCGGCGATCAACGCCGACGGCGCGGCCCGTACGTGTCCCGAGCCGCCGCAGACACCGCTGTTCCACGTCCATCTGCCGGCACCCGCGCGTGCGGTCGAGCGGGCCGGTGCGGCGATGCTCGCCGAGAGCGGCGTCCAGCTGTTCCCGGGGGTACGCACCCTGCCGGACCCGCGCCGGTGCGCCTTCGAGATCACCGTCGGCGAGAACGCCATGGACTTCACCCCG
>DASQPY010000172.1:0-6490 GCA_035643735.1 Actinoallomurus sp.
CCCGTCGGAGTTCAAGACCCGTCAGCAGGGCCTGGTCGGCCTGCAGAGCACCTACGGCCTGAAGTTCAAGAAGTTCCAGTCCTTCGACGCCAACGCCCAGACCACTTTGGTCAAGCTGCTGAAGAACAACACGATCCAGGCGGCGAACCTGTTCACCACCGACCCGAGCATCTCGGCGGACAAGTTCGTCGTGCTGACGGACCCGCAGAACGTCTTCAGCGCCGAGAACGTCACACCGCTGATCTACAAGTCCGGAGTGGACGCCGCGGCCCAGACCACGCTCAACGCGGTCTCCGCCAAGCTCACCACCCAGGACCTGCTCGCCATGATGACCAAGCTCGTCGCCGACAAGGACGACGCGGACACCGTCGCCAAGGGCTGGCTGTCACAGGCCGGCCTCGGCTGACCGACCCGCGGACGATGGCCGGTGCTCCTCGGCCGGCACCGGCCCGGCCGTCGTCACGGTGGCACTGCCCGCATGACGGCCCTCACTCCAGGCCCGGCCACCCCGAGGCCTCGATGGCACGGAAGCCCGCGTGGATGATGGACTTGGTGATGGCGACCGCCAGGGAGACGTCGCGGTCGGCGTAGGCCATCATCAGGCGGTCGTGGTCGTCCAGTGAGCGTTGCAGGCGGCCGGGAAACGACAGGCTCAGGTGGCGGAGTTGCAGCGTGCGCAGGCCCAGGGAACCCAGCATGCGGGTGAGCTGGCGGTTGCCGGCGATCTCGGCCTCGGCCTGGCGGAAGCCCACGTTGTGCCAGAAGTAGGCGTCGACGTCACCGTCTTCGGCGTCCGCGCGCAGGCGGGCCTGCCATTCGGTGAGGACGGCCAGGCTCTCGTCCGTCGCCTCGTGCACGATGAGTTCGCTGACCAGGCCTTGCAGGCTGGCGCGTACCTGGTAGATGTCGCGCACCTGGTCCATGGTGACCAGCGCGACGCGGGGACGGCGGCGGGCCGGGATCTCCACCAGGCCCTCACGTTGCAGGGTCAGCAGGGCCTCGCGCACGGGGGTGCGGCTGCTGCCGTAGCGGCGGGCCAGGTCAACGGAGTTGAGGTCCGCGCCCGGCGGCAGCCGGGCGACGATGATCTGCATCGCGATGTCCTCGACGATGTGATCCACCAGGGAGCTGTTCGGCCGTCCCTCACGGAGCAGGGCCGCGAGCATGCCCTCTCCGGACGGCAGGCCCTCGGCGAGCCGGCTGGGCTCCTCGGCGATCATCAAGTCCTCATGGCGTGTCTCGGACGGCGGTGGCGTCGCGCAGGACCTCCAGCATCTGCTGGGCGGCCCCCGGGTGTCCGGCGCCCCGCAACCGTACCGCGGCGATCCGACGGCAGGGCGCCGGCGGGGCGATCGGCACGGCCACCACGTCCGGGTGCTGGGCCACGAGGGAGAGCCGGGGCACCGCGCTGATGCCGATCCCGGCCGCGACCAGGCCCTGCGCGGACTGGTAGTCCTCGGTGACGAAGCCGATGTCGGGCTCGAACCCGGCCAGCCGGCACATGGTCACGAAGGCCTCGTCATAGGGCGGCCGGTGCGAGCGCACGACCCAGCTCTCACCCGAGAGGTCGGCCAGGTCGACGGCCGCCTCCTCGGCCAGCGGGTGGTCCATCGGGAACAGCACGCACAGCGGGTCGTCGGTGAGGTGGATCGGCTCGATGTCCGCGGCGAAGGTCCGCGGGGCGAAGTCGTAGTCCCAGACCAGGCCGAGGTGGACGTTCCCCTCCCGCAGGCACGTCGCGATGTCTCCGGCGTGCACCGAGCGGAGCTCGACGCGTACGTCGGGGAAGCGCTTCTGGTAGTCGCGGACGACTCTCGGGATCAGGTCGGCGCCCGCGGTCGGGAAGGCCGCCAGCCGTACGGACGCGTGCCGCGCGGTCAGGTCGCGCATCTCGCGCTCGATGTTCGCGATGCTGCCGAGCAGGACGGTGCTCCGCTCGGCCAGCACCCGGCCGGCGTCGGTGAGCTCCACGCCGCGTGGCCCGCGGGTCATCAGGGACAGACCGAGCTGGCGTTCGAGCAGCGCCATCTGCTGCGAGACAGCGGAATGGGTCATGAACAGGGCCTCCGCGGCGGCCGTGAAGGACCCGTGTTCGGCCACCGCCGAGAAGATCTGCAGCCGCCGTACGTCGAGCATGGTGAGCCCCCTTACTCGGGCCGGTCGGCGACGCGCCCGCCTATCTCACCCTGCCACGGCTTCGGGGCCACCTCGCGCACGCCCACCCTTGCCAGCGCCCGCCGGGCCGTGTGGTCGACCAGTTCCTCGATCGAGACGGGCTGGGCGTAGAAGGCGGGTACCGGCGGCGCGATGATCGCTCCGGCCTCGGCCGCGGCGGTCATCGCGCGCAGGTGCCCGAGGTGCAGGGGTGTCTCGCGTACGAGCAGCAGCAGCGGCCGCCCCTCCTTGAGGCAGACGTCGGCGGCCCGGCTGATGAGATCGTCGGCGTAGCTCCAGGCGATCGCGCTGAGGGTCTTGATCGAGCACGGCGCGATCATCATCGCGTCCGCGTGGAAGGAGCCCGAGGCGATGGCGGCGCCGACGTCGCCCGGCCGGTACGTCACGTCGGCGAGGGCCTCGACGTCGCGCAGCGAGAGCCCGCACTCGTGGCGCAGGGTCAGCACCCCCGCGCGGGAGACGATCAGGTGCGTCTCGATTCCGGGCTGGTCGCGCAGGAGGGTCAGCATGCGCACGCCGTACGGCGCGCCGCTGGCGCCCGTGATCGCGACAATGACGGTCCGCGTCTCGTCCTCCTGGGGCTTTGTCACCGCACCTCGTCTGATTCTGAACGATGGGCGAATATCCACGTCATCACACCATGCCGCCGCGAGCGCCCGCCACCTCGGCGGTGTTAGCCCTGCTAACCGCTGACCCCGGTAAACGCCGCTTGTGGGGCGGGTGGGGGTTCCTTAGCGTCGCTCACATAAGGAGTATCAGGTGGAAAGGCGGACTCACTCAGTGACCGGACCGAACCGCGACGAGGCCGGCGGGGGCGCCGTCGTCGATGTCCACGCGCACGTCGTCCCACCATCGCTCCTGAGGGAGCTGGAGCGCGGGTCCGCGGGGACCGGGGGCTTCTCGGCGGAGCGCACCGACCAGGGCTGGATCGTCAACGTGCCCGGTGCCGGGCCCACCCGCCCGATCCGCGCCCGGATGACCGAGATCGGCCCCCGCCGCGAGTGGATGTCCCGTACGGGGATCACCGACCAGGTGCTCTCCCCGTGGATGGACGTGCAGTCCGGCGACCTGCCGCCGCGGGCCGCGCGGGACTGGGCGCGGCGGCTGAACGACGCGATGGCCGAGACCGCCTCGGAGATGGGCGGCGGCACGCGGGTCCTGGCGACGGTGCCGACCCAGGACGGTGAGAGCGCGGCAGCCGGCCTTCAGGAGGTACGGACCCGGCCCGAGGTGGCCGGCGTGCTGCTGAACACCTCCCCCCAGGAGGGCGTGACCCTGCACGATCCGGAGTTCGAGCCGTTCTGGTCGGCGGCCGAACAGGACGCCGTCCCGATCATGCTGCACCCGCCGACCTGCGGCCCCGCAGTCGCGCTCCCGACGCTCGGCGGCATGGGCAACGTGCATGGACGGCTGATCGACAACACCATCGCCGTCACCGAGCTCATCCTGCACGGCGTGCTCGACCGCCACCCACGGCTGGTGCTGATCCTCGTGCACGGCGGAGGGTTCCTGCCCTACCAGGCGGCCCGCCTCGACGGCGGTTACCGGACCCGGGAGAGCTTCGCGGGCGAGCTGGCCCGCGAACGCCCCTCCGCCTACCTGCAGGACCTGTACTACGACACCGCCGCCCTGTCCGGACCCGCCATCGGCTTCCTGGCCGGCCTCGTCGGCGCCGACCGGGTCCTGCTCGGAAGCGACTTCCCCTTCGCGCTCTCCGATCCGCAGCCCGTACGGACCGTGCTCGGCGCCGGCCTCGAACCTGCCGAGACGACGGCCGTACTGGGCGCCAACGCCGACAAGCTCCTCAGGAGGCCCGCATGAGCGAAGAGATCGTACGCATGGTCACCACCGCACATGGGCCGATCGCCGTACGGCGGCAGGGCACCGGCGACCCGGTCGTCCTGCTCCACCCGCTGGCGCTGTCCGGCGAGCTGTGGCGGCCGCTGGCGACCGCCCTGAGCGACGCGTTCGACGTGCTCTCCCTGGACCTGCGCGGGCACGGTGCCAGCGGATGGGACGGCGAGCCGTTCTCGATCGAGGACATGGCTCTGGACGTCGCCGAGGTGCTGGACGCACTCGAGCTGCCCTCCGTCGGCATGCTCGGCATGTCCATGGGCGGCAGCGTCGCGGTCACCTTCGCCGGGCTGTTCCCCGAGCGCGTCGGCTCGCTCGTGCTGGCCGACACCACTGCCTGGTACGGCGACAACGCGGTCACGGCCTGGACCGAACGCGCGCGGCGTGCCGCCGAGGTCCCCCGGGCCGAGCAGCTGCCGTTCCAGGTCGACCGCTGGTTCTCCCCCGCGTTCCGGGACCGGAACCCCGAGGAGGTCGACCGCGTCACGAAGATCTTCCTGCGGACCGACAGCGGGGCGCACGCCGCCGCCTCGACCGCCATGGGCCGGCTGGACTCACGCCGCCTGCTGCCCGCCGTACGCGCGTCCACCCTCGTGATCGTGGGCCAGGACGACTACGCGACGCCGCCCGACATGGCCGGGGAGCTGGCGGGCGGGATCCCCGGCGCCACGTTGGTCTCCCTGCCCGGCCTGCGGCACATGGCGCTGATCGAGCGGCCCGAGCTCGCGGACGTCGTACGCCGGGCCTTCACCGGCGAGACGGTGACCGGTGACGCCGTGGAGAACACCCGTGCCTGAGCGCACGCACCCCCAGGAGGTCCGATGAAGCCCGGCCGGTTCGCCTACCACGCGCCGCGCGAGCTGGATGAGGCGCTCGCGCTGCTGAAGGAGCACGGCGACGAGGCGAAGGTCCTGGCCGGCGGCCAGAGCCTGATGCCGATGCTGAACTTCCGGCTCGCCCAGATCGAGCACCTCATCGACATCAACCGGCTCGGCGGCGGGCTGGACGAGCCGCGCCTCGAAGCCGAGACGATCACGATCCCGGCCCTGGTCCGCCAGCGTCAGGTCGAACGCTCCTCCGAGATGGCGCGCGCGCTGCCGCTGCTGACCAGCGCGCTGAAGGACGTGGCGCACCCGCAGATCCGCAACCGGGGCACCATCTGCGGCAGTCTCGCCCACGCCGACCCGGCGGCCGAACTGCCGAGCGTCATGACGGCCCTGGACGCGAAGTTCACGATCGCCTCGGCCGACGGCGTCCGTACCCTCGACGCCGCCGACTTCTTCCTGTTCCATCTGACCACCGCGCTGGAGCCGGAGGAGATCCTGCTCGAAGTGACGGTCGACCGGCTGCCCGACGGCACGTACTCGGCGTTCCAGGAGTTCGCGACCCGACACGGCGACTTCGCTCTGGCCGCCGTCGCGGCGACCTGCGAGCTGGACGACGCGGGCGTCGCCACCGGCTGCCGCGTGGTCGCGGCGGGCGTCGCGCCGACGCCGCAGCGGCTGACCGCCGTCGAGGAGCTCGTCACCGGCCGCCGCCTGGACGATGCGCTGCTGGCCGAGATCGACGCGGCGGCGCGCGGTGAGGTCGACCCGACGAGCGACATCCATGCGAGCGCCACATACCGCAGGCGCCTCACCGGCGTCCTGGTCAAGCGCGCGCTCGCCGACGTACGGACGCAGCAGGAGGCGGCCCATGTCCGATAACCAGGACGGCCACCGGATCTCGGTCACCGTCAACGGCGCCGTACGCGAGGAGGTGGTCGACGACCGCCTCACGCTCGCCGACTTCCTGCGGGAGCGGTTGCGTCTGACCGGCACTCACCTCGGCTGCGAGCACGGCGTCTGCGGCGCCTGCACGGTGCTGGTCGACGGTGACGCGGTCCGCTCGTGCCTGATGCTGGCGGTGCAGAGCGACGGCGCGCAGATCGAGACGGTCGAGAACCTCGCCGAGGGCGGCGAGCTGAACTCCCTGCAGAGGGCTTTCCAGCGCAACCACGCGCTGCAGTGCGGCTTCTGCACCTCCGGCTTCTTGATGAGTGTCACCGCCGCGCTGCGCGAGGCGCCCATCCGGGACGAGGAGCGGGCACGCGAGGTGCTCAGCGGCAACATCTGCCGCTGCACCGGATACACCGGCCTGGTCAAGGCCGTGCTGGAGGCCGACGCCGAGCGGAAGGACACGGCCAGGTGACCGTCGCAGCAGAGAAGATGGTCGGCGCCCGCATCGAGCGGCGCGAGGACGAGCGGCTGCTCACGGGCAAGGGCCGGTATGTCGATGACCTCGACATCCCCGACGCCCTCGCGGCGGCGTTCCTGCGCTCGCCGAACGCGCACGCCCGCATCCTGAACATCGACATGAGCGCGGCACGTGAGCTGCCCGGCGTCGTCGCGGTGTTTTCCGGCGCGGACCTCATGGAGATCCAGAAGCCGCTCGCACCGAAGGTCATGCACCCCAAGCTGAA
>DASQPY010000173.1:0-3707 GCA_035643735.1 Actinoallomurus sp.
GGAACGTCCGTGCCTCGTGGTACCACTTCACGTTGTCGCCCGGGGCGAAGGAGGTGACGGCCTGCCACGGATACTGCGCGAGCCAGGGAAAGATCCGCCCGGCGCGCACGCTGGGCAGCGTCGTGGCGACCGCGAGCTCGATGCGCGCGTGCTCGGCGACGTTGTCCTCATACAGCTCGACCGTGGGCATCCGCTGGCAGCTCATGCCCACGGTGGTCAGCACGTTGTACGCCCGGTCGCCCCGCGCCGGACGCTCGGAGACCCCGACGAGAGGCTCGTGGGAGACCGAGGCGGTCGCGGGACGCGGCGCGGGCACGGCGGGAGGCTGCGGCGTGCCCGGCTCCGTACGGCCCGCCTGCCGGCCGACGTCGTGCCAGTAGTATCCGCCCGGCCCGAGCCGGCTCAGGAGATGGCCGAGCAGCGACTGCTGGAAGCCCTCCCACGCCCCGGGACCGCGCCGCCACTTCCAGTACGCCTGGGCCTGCAGAATGCGCGGTCCGAGCTCGTCGATCTCGTCATCGAGCGCGAACGCGAACGGGCTGCGGCCGATCGCCTCCCGCGCGTATCCCGGGACGCCGCGGTCCGTGTCGGACCAGCTGGGGATGACGCACAGCGGCTGCCCGGCCTCCATCAGCGCGACCCCGTCGCCCTCCTCGAGCCAGACGACCTCAAGAGTGCGGGGGTCGAGCGGCGGCCGGCCCTTGGGATGCTTCGTACGTCCGCTCGGCAGGGCCGGTACGAGTCCGGCGTTGAGCCGCGCGAGGTCGGCGTGGAGGGGAGCCTCCTGGTGGTTGGCGACCCAGGTGGCCGAGATCGTCTCCCCGTCGCTCGTACGCAGGTACGCCGCCGTCGCGACGTGGTCGTACTCGACGTCGAGGACTCGGCTCCCGTACGGGCTCGTGTCGCTGAGCAGGACCCGCGCGTCCCGCGGCGTTCTACGCAATACCGGCATGGGAAGGGACTGTAGTGATTCCACGGTCCCAGGGGTTGGAACTGATGCTGGGTTCATCAACGAATCTCACTTTTCATCAGCGGACATCGGTCGTTGGCGCGAGCTGAGCGGGCGTACTGTCGGACCTTGCCGTTACCGTTCGGGTCGTGGGGCATCAGGATCGGTTGACCGTGATCCAGGCGTATCGGTTTGCTTTGGACCCGACCCCCGGTCAGGTCCGTGAGTTGTTGCGGCATGTCGGTGCGGCGCGTGTCGCCTACAACTGGGGGCTGGCCCGCGTCAAGGCGAACCTGTCCCAGCGTGCGGCGGAACGCTCGTACGGGATCGCGGAGGTGGATCTGACGCCGTCGGTGGGCTGGTCGTTGTATGCGATGCGCAAGGACTGGAATCAGGTCAAGGGGCAGGTGGCGCCGTGGTGGGCCGCATGCTCCAAGGAGGCCTACAACACCGGCCTGGATCAGCTCGCCTGCGCTCTGGGGAACTGGTCGGACTCTCGCGGCGGCGGGCGGAAGGGCCGCCGGATAGGTTTCCCCCGGTTCAAGTCCCGACGCAAGCATGCGCTGTCGGTGCGGTTCACCACCGGCATCATCCGTGTCGAGGACGACCGGCATCATGTGCGGTTGCCGCGGCTGGGGACGATCAAGACCCATGAGTCCACGCGCAAGCTTCACCGGCGTATCGCTGATGGTCGCGCCCGGATCCTGTCGGCGACCGTCCGGGCCGAGGCCGGACGCTGGTTCGTCTCCTTCACCGTCGAGGTCCAACGGGCCAAGCGGACCCCGGCCCGCCCGGATGCGGTGGTCGGTGTGGATCTGGGAGTAAAGACTCCCGCGGTGTTCTCCGATGGCCGGTCTGCGGTCCCCAACCCCAGGCACTACGACGCGGCGCGCCGCAAACTCGCGCGCCTGTTCCGGGCGGTCTCTCGCAGGCAGGGCCCGGACCGGCACACCGGTCAGCAGGCCTCCAACCGCTGGCGCAGGGCCAACACCGCCCGCAATCGCGTCCATCACCGGATCGTGAACTTGCGAGGCGACGCGATCCACAAGCTCACCACAGCCCTGGCTCGTGAGTACGCCATCATCGTGGTCGAGGGCCTCAACGTCGCTGGAATGGTGAAGAACCGCCGCCTGGCCCGGGTCATCTGCGATGCCGGGTTCGGCCAGATCCGCCGGCAACTCACCTATAAAACCACCTGGAACGGTGGGACGCTCGTCGTCGCGGACCGCTGGTACCCCTCTTCGAAGAGGTGTTCGGGCTGTGGTGCGGTGAAAACCAAGCTGCGCCTGTCCGAACGCGTCTTCGCATGCACCACCTGCGGCTTGGCCCTGGATCGGGACGCCAACGCCGCGTTGAATTTCGCTTCGCTGGTCGAGCATGTTGTTGTCGCCGGGAGTGGCCCGGAGATCCAAAACGGACGTGGAGCCGACCCTAAGACCCGACCCGTTCGGGCTGGTGGCTGTGAAACGTCTACCCCGCACCGGGCGGTCCCCGCCCGGGTGAGACGGGGGCCTTCGCCCAGCAATGGGCGAACCGCTGAGATTCATTGAGTCTCGGTGAACGGGAGTAACGACCTGCCGCGGGCGTGGAGCGGGTCAAAGCTCTACCGGTCGTCTGCCACACTGGTTACCGTCATGTCCGCTGAACTCACCTTCGCCGCTCCCCGCCGGGCGAAGCCACCCCGTCACCTCGCCGACCTGTCCTCGGACGAGCGTCGCGAGGCCGTGGCCGCGCTCGGGGAGAAACCGTTCCGCGCCGACCAGTTGTCGCGCCACTACTTCGGCAGGCTCGCCGACGACCCCGCGGACATGACCGACCTGCCGGCCGAGCTGCGCGACCGGCTCGTGGCCGACCTGCTGCCGCCGCTGCTCACCTCCGTACGCGACCAGGTCTGCGACGAGGGCATGACCCGCAAGACGCTGTGGAAGGCCTTCGACGGCACGCTCATCGAGTCGGTCCTGATGCGTTACCCCGACCGGGTCACGATGTGCGTGTCCTCACAGGCCGGCTGCGGCATGAACTGCCCCTTCTGCGCGACCGGCCAGGCGGGCCTGACCCGCAACCTGTCGACCGCCGAGATCGTCGAGCAGGTGGTGGCGGGGGCCCGCGCGCTCGGCCGCGGCGAGATCCCCGGCGGCCCCGGCCGCGTCAGCAACATCGTCTTCATGGGGATGGGCGAGCCGCTCGCGTCGTTCCCGGCCGTCATACGCGCGATCCACCGGTTCAGCGACCCGAGCCCGGCCGGCCTGGGCATCTCGCAGCGCAACATCACCGTCTCCACGGTCGGGCTGGTGCCCGCGATCGGCAAGCTCACCGAGCTGGACCTGAAGGTACGCCTGGCGGTGTCGCTGCACGCGCCGGACGACGAGCTGCGCGACGAGCTCGTGCCGATCAACACGCGGTGGAAGGTCGGAGAGGTCCTCGACGCCGCGTGGACGTACGCCGACCGGACCCGGCGCCGCGTCTCCATCGAGTACGCGCTCATCCGCGACATCAACGACCAGGCATGGCGTGCCGACCTGCTCGGCAGGCTCATCAAGGGTCACCCCGTCCACGTCAACCTGATCCCGCTCAACCCCACGCCCGGCTCCAAGTGGACCGCGTCGCGGCCCTCGGATCAGACGGAGTTCGTCCGCCGCCTGGAGGCGCACGGCGTGCCGGTCACCGTGCGCGACACCCGCGGCCAGGAGATCGACGGCGCCTGCGGCCAGCTCGCCGCCATGCCCCAGGAGCCTCCGCCGCGGACCCAGCAGCAATA
>DASQPY010000174.1:0-8195 GCA_035643735.1 Actinoallomurus sp.
AGGTCACGATGGTCGACGCGCACGCCGACGCGGCGACCCCACACGCTCGCCGTGTCGGGTTCGTCTCATTGGGACTTCTCTCGTCCGCCAACGCCGTCATCCGCCGTCACAAGACATTCACCGTCGTCCTCGCCGGCGGCACGCTGCTCCGAATGCTCGCCATGCTGGGGTACCGCCCCGCGTCGTGGTTCAACGACTCGTTCGACTATCTCCACGTCGCGATGTCGCCCTATCCGCACCCGATCCGGCCGGACGGCTACTCGTTCCTGCTGTGGATCCTCAGACCGTTCCACAGCTTCGCCCTGGTCGCGGGCCTGCAACACCTGATGGGCCTGGCCGGCGCGGTGATGATCTACGCGGTGCTGCGCAAGAGGTTCCGCCTGCCCGGCTGGGGCGCCGCCCTGGCGACGGTGCCGCTGCTGTACGACGCGTACCAGATCCAGCTCGAGCACCTGATCCTGTCCGACATCATGTTCGAGTTCCTGCTCGTGTCGGTCGTCACCATCCTGCTCTGGTACGGCAAGGAGCTGACCTGGAAGATCGGCGGGGTCGTCGGGCTGCTCGTCGGGCTCGCCACGCTGACCCGCACCGTCGGCGAACCGCTTCTCGTCGCCGTGGTCGTCTACTACCTGATGCGGCGGCTCAACTGGCGCGTCTTCGTCGCCACGGTGGCGCTCTGCGCACTGCCGCTGGGCGCGTACGCGGGCTGGTTCTGGTCCTGGTACGGCAAGCCGGGCATGACGACGAGCAGCGGCGTGTTCCTGTACGCGCGGGTCACGGAGTTCGCCGACTGCAACAAGATGAAGCCGCCGGTCTCGGAGTACCCGCTCTGCAAGGACAGCAGGACCTCGCACACGCCGCTGACCTTCTCCCAGGACGCGATCTGGGACCGCAACTCCCCGTTCCACCGCATCCCGGCCCAGCGGTTCACCGACTACCAGAACCAGCTCGCCAACGACTTCGCCAAGCGCGCCATCCTGGCGCAGCCTCTGGACTACGCCCGCGTCGTGGCCAAGGACTTCCTCTACACATTCAAGTGGCACCGTTCGGTCTTCCCGGACAAGGCGACCTTTCAGATGTACCAGTTCGGCGCGAAGTCCGCGGCGCTGCCGAACTGGCGCATGAGCCGCGACCGTACGGCGTCCTCCGAGGCGCACGCGTACGAGGACGGCAACGCGCGCACCCGCATCATCAACCCGTACGCGGAGACGATCCGCGGCTACCAGAAGGTCGTCCACCTTCCCGGCACGATGCTGGGCGGGATCCTCATCATCGGCCTGGCCGGGATGATCCCGATGTGGCGGCGCTGGGGCGGGGAGGCGTTCCTGCCCTGGATCACCGCGACGGGACTGCTGCTGGTGCCCCCGGCCACGGCCGAGTTCGACTACCGCTACGTCCTGCCCACGGTGCCGCTGGCGTGTCTGGCCGCCGCGATCACCTTCTCGCGCGAACCGCGGGAGAAGCTCGGCACGGTGTTCCGGTGGCGTGGCCGCACGTCCGGGCGATCCACCTCCGGCGACGAGCCGGAGGAGAAGACCTCACCGTGAGAGTCGTCCACCAAGGAACGGTCGCCGCGTCCTGAGCAGGCCTTGGGGGCCTAGTGGGGGGCCTAGTATGCGTGGAGCCGGCGGAGCCGGAAGATCATCTCCAGCTCGGAGTAACGCTGCCGCGGTAGCGCGGCCACCTCGGTCCATCCGGTGGGCAGGGTCTTGACGTCGTAGCCGCCGCACCGGGGGCAGAACAGCTCGGCCCAGGGGGAGATGCATCGCTGGCCCATGCGGCTGTAGACGACGACGTCACCGCCATGTCCGTCGGAGGAGCGGCCGACCTCGAATTCCTCCTGCCACTCGTGCAGGCAGCCGAGGCATTCGTATTTCCACGTCTCACGCGAGATCATGGATTCGTGCATTACCTGTCACCCCCGGCCGAACCGGATTACGTCACGTCCTGAGTTTCCCCATTAGTCGGCTTCTGTGGCCCCCTGATCTGCGTAAAGCTTCCGTCAAATCATCATCAATGCAGGGTTTTCCGTGCGACGACGGCATCATAAAGTTCGCGTTTCGGGACATGATGCTCCCGCGCGACCTCCGCGATCGCGTGCTTTCTCAGCGCGCCACCCGTGACCCGCCGCTCGACTTCGCCGGCCAGCTCGCCGAGGTCTGCCTCGGCGGCACGGTCCGGGGCTCCCCCGACCACGACCGTGATCTCACCGCGTACGCCCCCGGCCGACCATTCGGCCAGCTCGCCGAGCGGGCCGCGGCGTACCTCCTCATAGGTCTTGGTCAGCTCGCGGCACACCGCGGCCGGCCGGTCCCGCCCGAGCGCGGCGGCCATCGCCTCCAGGGCCGCGGTCAGCCGGTGCGGGGCCTCGAAGAAGACCATGGTGCGGGGTTCGGCGGACAGGGCCGCCAGGCGCGCCGAGCGCTCGCCGGCCTTGCGCGGCAGGAAGCCCTCGAAGCAGAAGCGGTCACTGGGTAGCCCGGAGATGACCAGGGCGGTCGTGACCGCGGAGGGTCCGGGCAGCACCGTGACCGGAACCTCGGCCTCGATCGCCGCGGTGACGAGCCGGTAGCCGGGGTCGGAGACCCCGGGCAGTCCCGCGTCGGTGATGACGAGCACGTCATGGCCGTCACGCAGCTCCTCCAGCAGCTCGGCGGCGCGGGCGCGCTCGTTCGCGTCGTAGTAGGACACCACCCTCGCGGTGGGACTGACGCCCAGGTCGGAGGTGAGGCGTCGCAGCCGGCGCGTGTCCTCCGCGGCTATGATGTCGGCCGCGCCGAGTGCGGCGCGGAGGCGCACGGATGCGTCCTCCGCGCGGCCGATCGGCGCGGCGGCCAGCGTCAGCGTCCCAGTGGTTTGCACAACTCCCATCTTCGACCACATTCGATACCCACATCCTCGGCGGTGCCCGGTCTTGTGAGAGCAGGCGGCACGAAGTGCACGATCGGCCTGGTTTCCCCCCGTACGATGTCGGGGTGGTGGCGATGACAGGGCTCGAACCAGCGGCATCCCAGTTCCAGCGCGGAAAGCGCCCACCATCGCTGCGCCAGTGGCTGGCGCCGGTGATCCCGGGCAACCGGCTGGTGGGGTGGCTCGCCCCGCTCGCCGTGACGTTGTTCGCGGGCGTGCTGAGGTTCTACGACCTCTCCAAGCCGCGTGCCGTCATCTTCGACGAGACGTACTACGCCAAAGACGCCTATGCGCTGCTGAAGTTCGGGTACGAGCACAACACGGCCAAGAACGCCGACAAGCTCCTGCTTCAGCACCCGCCGAACCACCACATCTGGGTCGACGGTGGCAGCTTCGTCGCCCACCCGCCGGCCGGAAAGTGGCTGATCGCCGTCGGCGAGCAGCTGTGCGGCATGACGCCGTTCGGGTGGCGGTTCTCGGCGGCGCTGATCGGCACGCTGTCGGTGCTGATCCTCGCCCGGGTGGCGCGCCGGATGACCCGGTCGACGCTGCTGGGATGCGCCGCGGGCCTGCTGCTCGCGGTGGACGGCATGCACCTGGTGACGAGCCGCACCGCGATCCTCGACATCTTCGTGATGTTCTGGATCCTCGCCGGGTTCGCCTGCCTGGTGATCGACCGGGACCGCACCCGCGCGGCACTCGCGCGCAAGATCGGTGAGACCGGCAACGAGAGCGAGCTCGGCCCGTTCGTCATGCACTGGTGGCGCATCGCGGCGGGACTGTGCCTGGGCACGGCCGTCGCCACCAAGTGGACCGGGATCTACTACATCGCGGCGTTCGGGCTGATGGCCCTGATCTGGGACATCGGCGCGCGGCGTGCCGCCGGAGTGCGCCAGCCGTACGCCGGAGGGTTCGCGCTCGACGCGGTGCCGGCGTTCCTGTCCCTCGTCGTGCTGAGCGGCGTCACGTACCTCTCCTGGTGGAGCGGCTGGATCTTCAACGCGGGCGGCTGGAACCACCCCAAGACCGCCGGCAATCCGATCTCCACGTTCGTCCAGGCGATGCCGAAGCTGCTGGAGTACCACCGGCAGATGTGGCACTTCCACACGACGCTCACGGTCAAGCACAGCTACCAGTCCTGGCCGTGGAACTGGATGGTGCTCAAGCGCCCGGTGGCGTTCTTCTACACCGAGCCGTCGGGCTGCGGCGCGACCAAGTGCTCGCGTGAGGTGCTGAGCATCGGCACGCCCGCGATCTGGTGGATCTCGATCGTGACGCTGCTGGTGATGGTCGGCTGGTGGCTGGTCCAGCGCGACTGGCGCGCGGGCGCGATCGTCGCCGGCTTCCTGGCCGGCTGGGTGCCGTGGTTCTACTTCGGCTTCGGCCACCGCACGATGTTCCTGTTCTACGCCACCCCGATGCTGCCGTTCATGGTGCTGTCGATCGTGCTGGTGATCGGGATGATCGTCGGGCCGGCCGACGCGCTGCCGGCCCGGCGGGTGCTGGGCGCGGCCGCCGCCGGCGCGTACGTTCTCATCGTGCTGGCCAACTTCTACTACCTCTATCCGGTGCTCACCGGGAAGATCATCCCGTACGACGCCTGGCATGCCCGGATGTGGTTTGACTCATGGATCTGAACGCCCGCACCCGCGTCTGGCGCGACGGAAAGCTGGAGGAGGAGGGCTTCCCCGCCGCACGGATCAGCGACTACCTGGCCGAGCCCGACACGATCGTGTGGCTGGACCTGTGCGACCCCAGCCCCGAGGGCCTGCAGGTGATCAGCGAGGAGTTCGGCCTGGACCCGCTCGCGGTCGAGGACGCGATCAGCCACCACGAACGCCCCAAGCTCGACCACTACGCGGGCCACCTGTTCTTCAACGCCTACGCCGTACGCCTGAGCGACGAGAACGGTGAACTGGCGACCCACGAGATCTCGGCGTTCATCACCGAGCGCGCGCTCGTGACCGTACGCGGCGATGAGGAGTTCGACGTCGACGCGCTGCTGAAGCAGTGGGACGACTCCCCGGACCTGGCGAAGTACGGCGTCGCGTACCTGCTGCACGGGCTCATCGACCTCATCGTCGACGGGCACTTCGATGCCGTGCAGGCACTGGACGGCGCGATCGACGGGCTGGAGGAGCGCCTCTTCGCCGACGAGGTGCCCACCAGGGACACGCAGTACCGCAGCTACCGCCTCCGCAAGAGCCTCACCCTGCTGCGCCGGGTCGTCCTGCCGATGCGCGAGGTGGTCAACACCCTGCTCCGCCGCGACCTCAAGGTCGTCCCGGAGGAGATGACACCGTACTTCCAGGACGTCTACGACCACGTGCTACGCGCGACGGAGTGGACCGAGAGCCTGCGCGACGTGGTGACCAGCCTGCAGGAGAGCCGGATCGCCATCCAGGGCAACCACCTCAACCAGGTGATGAAGAAGCTCACCGGCTGGGCGGCGATCATCGCGGTCCCGACGGCGGTGACCGGCTTCTACGGCCAGAACGTCCCCTACCCCGGCTACGGCAAGCACTGGGGCTTCGTCGTCAGCCTCGGCGTCCTCATCGCCACCGCACTGGCCCTGTACGCCATCTTCAAGAAGCGCGACTGGCTCTAGATCTCTTCAAGCCTGGTCAGATCGACGTCGATGTCGAACGGAACCGTGAGCTTCAGCAGGTCGTGGTGGATCCCCGTGAGCGTGTACGACTTGGTCGCCGGGTCCAGCTCGTAGACGTAGACGGTCGGCCGTCCTCCGGTGTTCTCCACTCGCCAGAAATGCGGTATTCCGGCCGCAGCGTAAAGCTGCGGCTTCCGCTCCCGGTCCCGGACCTCCGAGTCCGGCGAGACGACCTCCACCACGAGCACGACGTCAGCGGGCCGATAAGTCGTCTGCTCGAGACTGCGGCCGCTCTCCCCACGGACGATCAGGACATCCGGTTCAGGACGTTGGCGTTTCCCCAGGGTGACGGTCATTTCTCGGCGCGCGCGCATGTCCGGGGGAGCGAGTGCACGGAGGGCGCTCTCCAGAAGGGAGATCGTCATCATGTGAAAATTGGCCTGGGGGCTCACGAAGACAAGGCTGCCATCGATCAACTCTGTGTGACGCGGCAACTCCGGAATGCGATCGAGATCCTCTGCGGTAAAACCCTCGGCCGGAGGAACGAACCACGGACGCTTTTTCGGAGCCTCGGGCATTTCGGGCATAGGTGCCGCCGTCATCAGATCTCCTCCGCGGAGACGACCTTGTCTATACGAGCTACACCAACGCTACCAATCCCTACCCATCGTGAACGGCGATCTACCAATCGTCACCGCCGGCGTCAGCCGAGATCCGAAGGGTCGGTGTTGGCGCCGCAGCAGATGACGGCGACACGTTCGCCCTCGGCGGGTTCGTACGCTCCCGTCAGCAGGGCGGCGTAGGCCGCGGCGGTGCCGTGTTCGATGACGATGCGGTGGTGTTCCCACAGCGCACGGCGAGCGGCGATCACGTCCTCGTCACCGACCAGCAGGGACGTCACGCCCGTGCGGCGGGCCACCGCGAAGGGGATCTCGCCGGTGCGGCGGGCGCCCAGGGAGTCGGCCGCAACGCCCGACACCTCGGCGTCGACCGGCCTGCCCGCCGCCAGTGCGGCGTGGAATGACGGGCAGCCCTCCGGCTCCACCGCCACGACGCGAGCGCGGCCCTCCAGCGCCGCGGCGATGCCCGCCATCAGGCCCCCGCCGCCGACCGCCACCAGCACGGTGTCGACTCCCCCGGTCTGTTCCTCCAGCTCCAGCGCCAGTGTGCCCTGGCCTGCACACACCTCCGGCTGGTCGTACGGGTGGCAGAACAGCGCTCCGCTGTCGGCGGCGCGTTTCGTCGCGGCCTCATACGCCTCGGCGTACTCGCGGCCGACCTGCCGGACGGAGGCGCCGAGTGCGCGCAGCCGGGCGACCTTGACCGCAGGCGCCGTCTCCGGGACGTACACCTCGGCCGGTATGCCCAGCTCACGGGCAACGTGGGCGACGGCCAGGCCCGCGTTTCCCCCCGACGCGGCCACCACTCCCGCCGGCGGGAGCCCGTCGCGCTCGACCGCCGCGAGCACCCGGTTGAAGGCGCCCCGTGCCTTGAACGAGCCCGTGTGCTGGAGTTGCTCGAGCTTCAGCCACAGACCGTCGGCCTGGAGCACCGGAGTTCTGCGGACCCGCGAGCGCACCCGGAGGCGGGCCGCTTCGACGTCGGTACGGGAGATCATCCATCCACCGTACGGCCTCGGCCCTGGTCAGCCATGCCAGAGGGGCTCATCAGCGGGAAAGCCACACGCGGGCGTCTCTGTGGTGACCACGAGGCGAAAAAGGTTGAAGTCTGTTCATAACAATTGGGATGCGGGCCCTTATGAGGAAACCGACCCACACGCGATGCTATTGCCGTGACGGGCTCCCCGAAGCGCCGGAGCGCGGGCGAGCGGGTGGCCGCGCAGCTGACGACATGGCCGGGGCTGGAGGCCAGTCGTCCCTCCTGTGGTGCCGGTCGGAGCTTCAGTTTCCACGGCGGCCAGATCCTGCATCTGCACACCGGCGCGGAGGCCGACCTCCGGCTCACCCGTGCCTGTGTCGAACGCCTCGACAAGGTGCTGGTCGAAAGCGGGCAGGTGGTGATCCGGCCCGACGACGACTGGGTGACCGTCCTCCTGGACACGGACACGGCCGGGGCGCTCCTGATCAGCCTGACAAGCCTGGCCATCCAGGCGATGGAGGAGCCGAAGGACGTCCAGCCGTGTACCTGGGAGCGCACCCGCCCGCGCGGCCGCCTCAGGGTCCGCAGGTCGTAGGCGGGATCACCGGCCGACCAGGTCGAACATCCGCTCCCAGCGATCGATGACCATGTCGGCGGAGAAACGCTGCACCGAGGAGCGCGCCCGTCCGCCCAGCTTGGCGCGCAGGCCTTCGTCGCCCATCAGCCGCCCCAGCTCACCGGCGAACTCCATCGTGTTGCCCGGCTGCACGATCAGCCCGTCGGACTCGTGCGTGATCAGCTCCCGTACGCCCGGGGCGCAGTCGAAGGCCACCGTCGGCAGCCCGTACGCCATCGCCTCCATGACCGACATCGGAAAGCCCTCCACCCGCGAGGAGAGCGCGAAGATCGACGCCTGCGTCAGCGCGCCCTCGATGTCGGCGGTCGTCCCGGCGAACTCCACGGTGCCGGTCAGGCCCAGCTCGTCCGCCTGACGGTGCAGGGCCTCCTCGTCGGGCCCGGACCCGTACAACCGCAGCCGCCAGTCCGGGAACCGCCCCGTCACCTCCGCCCACGCCTC
>DASQPY010000175.1:0-9779 GCA_035643735.1 Actinoallomurus sp.
GACGGCCATCCGCCGGCATCGTAAGCTCGCCGGGCTCACGCAGGCGCAGCTCGCGGCGATGATCCCCTGTTCGGACAAGACCATCAGCGCGGGCGAGACGGGCCGCGACCGCCCTTCCCGGGAGATGGTCGTCGCCATCGAAAAGGCCCTCGACCTTTCCCCGGACGCATTAGTCGATCTCTATGACCTGCTGGACGCCGAGAGCCTGCCCGGCTGGATGCGCGACTGGCTGGTCGAGGAACGCCGCGCGACGTCACTGCGATCTTTTGAGCTGGCCATCGTCCCCGGCCTGTTGCAAACTGAGGAGTATGCCTCATCGCTCCTCAACGGCAACGACGCGGCCGTGAAAGCACGGATCGAGCGCCAGAATATTCTCACCGGCGACTCTCCCCCTACACTACGCACCGTGCTTGACAAGGCGATTCTGTATCGCAACAAGGGCGGGGCGCAGGTCATGCACAAGCAGCTGAAACGCTTGGCTGAAAGCGTATCGGAAAGGCTTACCGTCCAGATCATTCCATCGGACGTCAGTCCACGATTGTCGGGCGCTTTCACCCTCGGTACCGTGGACGGCGGCGAGGTGGCGTATGTCGAGACGGCCGTTCGTGGGATCGTCACGAGCAGCCGCGATGACATCGCTCGTCTTGAAGACGTCTGGGAAACGATCAGGACGTATGCCCTACCGCAACAAGAATCACTGGATCTGATCCGGAGAACGGCAGAGGAAAAATGGGCCTGAACAACGTCGCATGGCGTAAGTCGAAGCGCAGCAGTGACAACGGCGGCAACTGCGTCGAGGTCGTCGTAGTCGACGCCAAGTAACCCCTCGAGACCTTCCCTCTGTCCGAGTCGTTCGGGCAGAGGGGCGCGTACCTCGTCGCCGGGTCAGCCGACGATGCGGGGGCCGCCCGCAAGGGGCACGCCGGTGCGGCGGGCCTGGACCACGGAGCCCGGGGCGTCCTCGCTGCGGGCGGCCTCGTGCGGGATGTCGGCGTCCGCCGCCACTGTGGGGCGGTCGGCCGGAGGGGCATAGCCGTCGAGGCGCGCGGTGCCCCAGACGTACGGGTCGGCCTGCGCGCTGCCGAACGTCGACCAGGCGAGTCGTGTCTGCCCAGTCCTGTCGTTCGTGTCGGAGTCGTACACGAGGATGTTGACCGCGAACCGCGAGCGCCCTCAGTCGTGCTGGGCGCTCGGACCGCACGTGTACTTGTCCACCGCCTCTAAGGCGGATTGGTTGCGCTTGCCGTAGAGAAGATCCACGACGTCGCGGACCGATGATCCGGTCTTCAACTTCCTCGCCGAGGTCTTGACCGCACCGAGCACCGTACGGAACTCCTCGGCGATGTCGGATGGCGCGCTCGCCCGCATCTCCTCACCCATGTGGGCGATGAGGGCGGCCCTCTTCCGCAGATCTTTGAAGTCCAGCCGCTGCCCCTCGATGGCCTTGCCCACGTCGCCGCGGAATACGGTGAGGCTGACCTGGAAGGTCGTCAACTCAAGACAGAAGACCGAGGCCGTCGTACGGCTTGGCGACGCGATCGCGGTAGGCGGCGTCGTCGGTGTCGACGAGCGCCGTGCCGTGTCGGTGCCGGAGCAGCCCGCCATCACGAATGCGGCCACTACCAAGGTCGTCGTGCGCAAAGAGATCACGGGCGGAGAATAGTTCGCGCGTCCAGGAGGGTCCCGGCATCTCCTTCGACCGGATCGGCCTCACGCACGATGAGCTTGTGCACGCCCACCGGTCCCACTCACCCGCCGACCACCCCGAACGCCCACCTCGAGGTCGCCCGTACGGGAACTCAGGTCACGGGGTCCTGGGCGCGGAAGGCAGGGATGACCTCGCGGCCGAAGCGGCGGATGCACTCCAGTTCCTGCTGGTGGTCCGGTCCCGCCGCCATGCGGAAGGACATGATGAGGTAGGCGGGATCGATCGCCTCCTGGAAGGCACGGATCGACGCGATGCAATCGTCCGGGCTACCGACGACAAGGCGGTCGATCCGGTGCCGGTCGAACTTGAAGTCCTCCTCTTCGGTGACGTCCTGGAGGAACGGCTCGCGCTCGGCCACCCAGCGGGGGACCTTCTCGAAGTAGAACCAATGATCGGCGCGAATATGCGGCCACCAGGTGCGCTCGACGTCCGCCAGGGAGTCGGCCACCCAGCCGTCGCGCAGCAGGTTGACACCGAGCTTGTGTGATGTGCCGTATTCCTCGCCGGCGGCACGGTACAGGTCGGCCCAGTACTTCATGACGTCGATGTTGTGCAGCGGGTCGGTCGGCCATGGGCAGCCGAAGCGCGCAGCGCGGCGCACGCCGGGCTCGGACATCGCGCCCAACCACAACTCCGCGCCTACGGGCCTGGGCGTGACCCGGCCCTTGACGTCGAAGTGCTTCCCATGGAAGTCGATCTCCTCGCCGGCCCACGCGCGCTGCACGATCTCGATGCACTCCTCGAAGCGCGACACCTGGT
This sequence comes from Actinoallomurus sp., assembly GCA_035643735.1. GTDB lineage: Bacteria > Actinomycetota > Actinomycetes > Streptosporangiales > Streptosporangiaceae > Actinoallomurus. Next base: position 2,468 of record DASQPY010000175.1, read on the forward strand.
ACCTGGGGTCGATCCCGTAGAGCCCGAACTCGGTCGGGAAGTTCCCCAGCCCGCATCCCAGACGCAGACGCCCACCGGAGATGATGTCGACCATCGCCCCATGCTCGGCGACATGGACGGGGTGCTCGAACGGCAGCAGGTGGACCGTCGTGCCGATCTCCACGCGCTCGGTGATCGCGGCCAGCGCCCCGAGCGCCGCCCACGGGGAGGGCGGATAGCCGTCGGGCATCATGTGATGCTCGGGCACGAAGAGGCCGTCGAAGCCCACCTGTTCGGCGACCCGGGCGGCGGCCAGGATCTCCTGCCAGCGCTCGACGATGTTCGCCGCGTCAGGTGGGTCCTGCGGACGAAACAGGATGCCGAACTTCATCTCCGACCCTCTCCTCGTGACGTCTCTTGATGTGCCGTCCAAACAACGTAACAACCGAACGCTCGGTCGGACACGCCGCGAATAGTCGCTTCCATCGATCGTTGATCATCTGCGAAACCGCTGACCTGCACGTTTCCGGTGCTCTCCTGTGAGCGGCCTCCCAGCTGTTCTTCGAACACTTATGAAAAGAACCGTGTGCACCTCGATCTCGTCACCACCGCTGCGGCCCATCAGGCGGAGTTGGTCACGCGCCTCCAGGCTCTCGGTGCGACGCCCGCCCACGTGGGCCAGGGCAAAGTGCCGTGGACGGTCCTCGCCGACCCGGAAGGCAACGAGTTCTGCGTGCTGGAGCCTCGGGAGATCTACCGGGACACCGGGCCGATCGCCCGGGTGGTGGTCGACTGTGCGGACCCGCAGGCCATGGGCCGGTTCTGGGGTGAGGCGATGGACTGGACCCTGCATGAGGTGACTGACGATCATGCAGTGTTGCGCTCCGCCAAGGGTGTCGGCCCGTATCTCGAGTTCCTCCGCACGCCCGGCGTAAGGACCGTGCCAGACCGCGTCCATCTTGACCTGCTGCCGTACCCCGGTGACGACAAGGCGGCGGAGGTGGCCCGGCTGCGGGCCCTCGGCGCCACCGACCTCGACCTCGGCCAGGGCGACGTCCCGTGGACGTGCCTGACCGACCAAACAGTCCACGCAGATGGAGGCGGACCTGGCCAAGGGTCCGGCCGCGACCGGTTGGGAGGGCCGATGGACGCTCGCCCGGATCAAGACGTTGATCGGTCGGCGCTTCCATCTGGCCTACACGATTCAGGGCGTGCGGAAGCTTCGGGTGCGCAACGGCTGGTCGTGCCAGGTGTCGGCCCGACGCGCCATGGAGCGGGATGACGACGCGGTGGCCGGGTGGGGCAAGGAGGTGTGGCCCTGCGCGGGAGACTCGCGGCGGCGTGTGGAGCCGGGCTCGTCTTCGAGAACGAAAGCCGGATTCTCCATGACGCCGCCGCAGGCAAGACCTGGTCGCGGCGCGGCCGGACCCCTGTGGTTCGGGCAACGCATGCGGCTCGGCCTACGGCACATCCAGTACCGCAGCCACCTCATAGACGGCTGCCTGGCAGAGACCGGGCTGACCATCAGAGCAGCCTGAGCAGCCTGAGCAGCCTGAGCAGCGAGACGACATCACGAGTCCAACCTCAATAACCTCGCCCTCCGACCCCAGCCTGCGGGGGGCGTGGGGAGCGGAGGCCCCCACATCGGGGGTTCCGGGGGTCGCCCCCCGGGCTGGCACCGCTCCGGGTGTCGTCCCCCGGGCTAGTACAGCCTGGCTGCGACCTCCGAGGGCTCGGTGCGGCGTCGTACCAGGTCGAGGACGTCGCGCTTGCGGGCCGCCAGGCGGCGATGGGTCGCCACCCGCCGGTAGCGGCCGTGGTCGCCGCGGTCCGGCTTGGCGGTGCCCTCGACCTCGTAGCCGTGCTCCCGCAGCAGGTCGCCGGCGACCGTTTCGCACAGGGCGATCTCCGCGGGTGTCAGGCGCGTGCGCCAGGTGCCCGAGCGGGTCGTGGTGACCTCGTCGTGGGTGCGCTGGTGCCAGGTCTTGCGGCCGGGGACGGCCACGGCCGCGACCTCTCCGGGCTCGCACATCGCCGGGTCGAAGTCCTCGCCGAGGAACGTGCAGAGCCCGGTCAGTTCCTTCTCCGGATCGCTGATCAGGCGTTCGTAGTACATGCGGTGGTACGACCCGGGGCCGAGTGACCGCGCGGCGCGCTCCCCCAGCTCGATCGACTCCACCCAGGTGGAGAGCGCGTGAAGCGAGTCCTGTTTGTACCAGTCCATCTCTTTCAGCGACGCCACGCAGTCGCGCCCGTCGCGGATGAGCTGCACCACCTGGGCGTCGGGGAACATCCGCATGAGAGCCGGGATCCGCTGGAAGTAGCCCGGCCGCTTGTCGCCCCACCTCGGCTTGCCGAAGCGGGCCGCGTACGCCCGCAGCACGATGCCCAGGGACGAGCCGAGCGTCGGAGGGCCGGCGACGATCTCGTCGATCACCTGCCGCCCGTCCAGGCCCAGGTCGCCGAAGCGTGTCTTCTTCCGGTCGACGATCCAGCGCGCCAGGGCCAGGCGGTTGGCCTCCTGGGTGAGATCCCCGAAGTCTGACCGCGCGTCGTACGCCGCCATCAGGAACCGGGTCTCAGGCGGGATCGCGATCCTCGGATGGGCGTGCAGCATCAGCTGCAGCATGGTCGTCCCTGACCGCGGGCAACCGACGACGAAGATGGGGCGCTCCGGCTCCTTCATTTGCCCTACGTTAAAGAAGTCGCCTGAAAGTTGGATGAGAATTTACAAAGAGCCTGTTGTTTTTACGTTTCGCGTAAGCGGAACGGGCGATTCCCTACTCAGGCTACCGAAAATGTCCCCTTCTAGCGACTCACGGCTTGAACAACCATCCCAGCCGCGGCTCCACCGCCCATCGGAACGCGCCGCGGACCGGGCCCGTCATCAGCACCACGGCGAGCGCGACACAGCCGAGCGTCAGCGCCGGCACCTCCCATCCGGACACGCGGTAGTACCAGTCCTGGTAGGACAGGAAGAGCGTGACGAACCCGTGCAGCAGGTAGGCGTACATGGACGCCGCGCCGAGATCGCTGAACCACCTACGCCGGGCGGGCACCACCGCCAGGAACGCCGTCGTCAGCACGGCCGCGGCGGCCAGCGCGAGGACGCGGAAGCCGACACCGGACGGCGTGCCCACGCCGAGCTGGGCGAAGCTGCGCCGCCAGTGCACCCACTCGGGATCGACGCTGGTCTCCAGCACGTACGCCGCCACTCCCCCTGCCGCCAGCACGACCGTCCCGGCGACGCGCGCGCCCCGGCGCCGCAGGTACGCGAAGTGCCGCGGGCTCAGGATCAGACCGATCACGAAGAAGGGCAGGAACGACAGCACCTGCACGGCGTCCAGCATGCTCGGCAGGGTGATCAGCCCGGCGAACAGCCAGACGGCGACCGCCAGGGCCACGGCTGCGGGGAAACGAAGCTGCTGCCACAGCGGCACGGACAGCCGCCAGGCGAGCAGCGCCGGCAGGAACCAGGTCAGGTAGTACGGCTCCAGCGGGTCCCAGCGCATGTGCCGTCCCGCGAGGAACTCGGTGTACACGACGTACGCGAGGCTGAAGATGACGTACGGGACCACGATCGCGGCCACCAGCTTCCGCGTACGGTTCCGCGACCGGCTGAAGCCGCGGGAGAAGTACCCGCACATGACGATGAACACCGGCAGGTGGAACGCGTAGATGAACGACTGGCCCGCCCCCAGCAGCCGTCCGCCCACCGCCGCGCTCCGCAGCGGCTCCCACGCGTGACCGACCACGACCAGTGCGACGGCCAGGAACTTGGCGTTGTCGAAGTACGGGTCGCGCTCTGGAGCCGATGGGGCGGCCGGAGCGGCCGGAGACGCCGGAGCCGGGCCCGGGGAGTCCGGGGCGGGCCGCCCGTTCGCGGAGGCCGGACCGCGTACGGGGGCGTGCCCGAAGCCGGATACGGGAGCAGGACCGGGCCCGGACACTGATTCGTGTCCGGGCCCGGGTCGCGCGTCGCGGTCCAGATCGGGCTCGGGGCTCCGGCCGGGACCGCTCAGCTCATCTTCGGCCATAGAGCCCGGCGGCGATCGAGACACCTACTCCGGCCACGACGACCTGGATCAGGAGTTCGATCCAGTCGATTCCCTTGGTATCGGCCACGTCGAGCGCACCGGCGATGGCGGTGCCGATCAAGGCGGCCACGATACCGATGACGATGGTCAGCCAGAGGGGAATGGGCTGGCGGCCCGGTACGACCAGGCGTCCGAGGACGCCGATGACCAGACCGATGATTATCGCCATGACGATTCCGGTTACGTGCATATCGGGGGCTCCCTTTCTTTTCTCAGGATGCGCACCCTTCGTGCCCGGGATCGCCGGACCTATGCAGACAATGACGCCCGAATCCGCGCGGGTACGGGCGTTCGCGCGTTGCCCGGCCGGAACGCCGGTCACGGCCGGCGGACGCCGCTCACCGGAGTTCGATGAGGAGGTCGCCGCCCTCGACCTGCTGGACCCGGCCGATCGCGAGGCGGCCGACCGTCCCGTCACGCTGGGCGGTGATGGACGCCTCCATCTTCATCGCCTCGATCGTGGCCACCGTCTGACCGGCGGACACGGCGGCGTCCTCCTCCACCTGAAGCGTCACGACGCCCGCGAACGGCGCCGCGACGTGCCGGTCGTTGCCGCTTTCGGCCTTCTCCGCCGCCTTGACGTCCGTGACGATCGACTCGTCGCGCACGCGTACGGGGCGTAGCTGGCCGTTCAGCGTGGTCACCACGGAACGAAAGCCGCGCTCGTCGGCCTCGGAGATGGCCTCCAGCTCGATCAGCAGCGACACGCCGTGCTCGAGGGGGACCATGTGCTCGGTGTCGGGCTCCAGGCCGTAGAAGAAGTCCTTCGAGGAGAGCACCGACGTGTCGCCGTACGACGCGCGCCGGGCGGCGAACTCCTTGGCCGGGTCGGGGAACAGCAGGCGGTTCAGCGTGGCGCGGCGGTCCTCGCGCAGGCCGCGCCGGTCCTCATCGGTCAGCGACGGCGGCTCGACCTCCGGCAGGCGGCCCTCCAGCGCCCTGCTGCGGAACGGCTCCGGCCAGCCGCCCGGCGGGACGCCGAGCTCGCCGCGCAGGAAGCCGATGACGGAGTCGGGCACGTCGAACTTGCCCGGGTCGGACTCGAAGTCGGCGGCCGATACGCCGGCGCCGACCAGATGCAGCGCCAGGTCCCCGACGACCTTGGAGGACGGGGTGACCTTCACCAGGCGGCCCAACATCCGGTCCGCCGCCGCGTAGCAGTCCTCGATCAGCTCGAACCGGTCCCCCAGCCCGAGCGCGATGGCCTGCTGGCGCAGGTTCGACAGCTGACCGCCGGGGATCTCGTGGTGGTAGACGCGGCCGGTCGGCGACGCCAGGCCGGACTCGAACGGCGCGTACACCTTGCGCACGGCCTCCCAGTACGGCTCCAGGTCACCGACGGACTGGAGGAGGAGACCCGTTGCGCGTTCGGTGTGGTCGGTGGCGGCGACCAGCGCTGACAGGGAGGGTTGCGAGGTCGTCCCGGCCATCGACGCGACCGCCGCGTCGACGGCGTCCACCCCGGCGTCGATCGCGGCGGTCAGCGTGGCGAGCTGACCGCCGGCGGTGTCGTGCGTGTGCAGGTGCACCGGCAGGTCGAAGCGTTCGCGCAGCGCGGTGACGAGCCGGCGGGCGGCCGGCGGCCGCAGCAGGCCGGCCATGTCCTTGATCGCGAGTACGTGGGCGCCGGCCTCGACGATCTCCTGGGCCAGCCGCAGGTAGTAGTCGAGCGTGTAGAGCTTCTCGGACGGGTCGGACAGTTCCGCCGTGTAGCAGAGCGCGACCTCGGCGACCGCGGTGCCGGTGGAGCGTACGGCGTCGATCGCCGGGCGCATCTGCGAGACGTCGTTGAGCGCGTCGAAGATCCGGAAGATGTCCATCCCGGTCGCCGCCGCCTCGGCGACGAACGCGTCGGTGACCTCGGTCGGGTACGGCGTGTAGCCCACGGTGTTGCGGCCCCGCAGCAGCATCTGCGTGCAGATGTTGGGCACCGCCTCGCGCAGCGCCGCGAGGCGCTCCCACGGGTCCTCGGCGAGGAACCGCAGCGCCACGTCGTACGTCGCGCCGCCCCAGCACTCCAGGCTGAACAGCTCCGGCGCCGTACGGGCGACGTGCGGGGCGACCGCGAGCAGGTCACGCGTGCGTACCCGGGTCGCCAGCAGCGACTGGTGCGCGTCGCGGAAGGTGGTGTCGGTGACCGCGACCGCCGTACGGGCGCGGAGCTCGGCCGCGAACGCCTCCGGGCCGAGCGCGGCGAGGCGTTGCCGTGACCCCTCCGGCGGCGCGTCTTCGAGGGGTACCGCCGGAAGCTTGGCGACCGGCTCGACGACCACCGGACGCGGGCCGTGCGGCCGGTTGACGGTCGTCTCGGCGAGGTAGCGCAGGACCCGGCTGCCCCGGTCCGCCGACGGCCGGGCGTGCACCAGCTCCGGACGCTGGTCGATGAAGCCGGTCGTGATCCGCCCGGCGCGGAAGTCGGAGTCGTCGAGGACGGCACCGAGGAAGGGCAGGTTCGTCGCGACGCCACGGATGCGGAACTCGGCGATCGCGCGGCGCGCACGCCGGGGCCGCCGGGCGAGCGGTACGCGGAGATCGTGCCCTTGTCGGGCCGGAACCCGTTGGCCGGGTCCTCGGTCGTGATGCGGCACTGCAGCGCGGCGCCGGTCAAGGTGATGACGTCCTGGGTCAGGCGGAGCTCCGGCAGGGTCATCCCGGCCGCGATCCGCAGCTGCGCGATCACCAGGTCCCGGTCGGTGACCTGCTCGGTCACCGTGTGCTCCACCTGGATGCGGGGGTTCATCTCGATGAACACGTGGTCGCCGCGGCCGTCGACGAGGAACTCCACCGTGCCCGCGTTGACGTAGCCGATGTGGCGGGCGAACGCGACGGCGTCGGCGCAGATGCGGTCCCGCAGGTCCGGGTCGAGGTTCGGCGCGGGCGCGATCTCGATGACCTTCTGGTGCCGCCGCTGCATCGAGCAGTCCCGCTCGTAGAGGTGGACGACGTTGCCCTCGGCGTCGGCCAGGATCTGCACCTCGATGTGGCGGGGGTCGAGCACGGCCTGTTCGAGGAAGACCGTCGCGTCCCCGAACGCCGACTCCGCCTCGCGCATGGCCGCGTCGATCGACTCGCGCAGCTCACCCGGCTCGGCGACCCGGCGCATGCCGCGTCCGCCGCCGCCGGCGACGGCCTTGACGAACAGCGGGAAGCCCAGCTCCTCCCCCGCCGCGAGCAGGGTGTCCAGGTCCGCGGACGGCGCCGACGAGCTCAGCACCGGCAGGCCCGCCTCGCGCGCG
>DASQPY010000176.1:0-8014 GCA_035643735.1 Actinoallomurus sp.
CACGGGGTCGGCGTACGCGGCAGGGGCGTCGGCCACGGTCGTGGTCAGGACGGCGCTGAGGCAGGCGCCGACTAGCGCCGTCACGACCAGGACCGCCCGGCACCGGAGTGTGCCGGATCCGCGACGGCGCCGCAGAGCGCCTTGGCCGACGGCGCCTGAGGAGGCTCTACGGGCGGCGGGCAATTCCAATCCACTTCGACTCCTCCCACATCGCAACGCCCGGACCGGGCACGGAGGTCGTCGAGACGCTGGGGTCCGGCGAGCGCTCCTGCTGTGGGGGCATGGGGATTAACCCGCGCGAGAGGGTGCGCGACCAGGACGCGCCCGAGGCCGCCGCGGGAGTCAGCTCATGTTCAAGTGCGTGGCGTGACGGCCGGTTGCCGGCCACGCCGCCGGACGGGCGGCAAGGCGCGCGGCGGGACGCTTGACCAAGGGCACCCGCAGGTGATTTGTTAATGGTTAGACCATTGGGCTGTCGGCGAGCGTCAACCGCCGCTGGAGGAGGTCGGTGCCGTGACCGAGGTTGAGGTCAAGCCAGCACATGGTGAGTCGGACGACTCCGACGCTCAGGCGAAGCTGTATCACAGCCAGAAGGACCGCCTGTTCGGACGCGAAACGCAGGGCGCGTACGACCTCAATGACGAGCTGCGGTACCGGAACGCGCTGAAGACCATGCTGCCCTGTCTCCCGGATCACATGGCCAAGACGACGAGCGCGCTCGGCGACGAGTGCTGCGAGTACGGCCTCGGGGAGAAGAACCGGCGCACCGTCGAGACGCTCATCCGCTACTCCTTCGAGCAGGGGCTCGCCAAGGTCCGAACGACCCACCAGCGCGAACTGACAGCACGCCATAGGGTCCGGCCGTCAGCGACGGAGCCGGAGAGGTTCGAGGGATCACGGAGCTAATGGACAGAGCAGTACGTCACCGTACGTCGCCGGCCGCCCGGCGGGGCCGCCATCTTCCGGAGGCTGTGGGCATCGGAGGTCTGACATGACACAGCGCGTGTTGCGTGCCGCGATCGTCGGAGGTGGCATCGGTGGCCTGACCGCGGCCCTGGCGTTGCAGCGGGCCGGGGTCGACTTCCGCGTCTATGAGCAGGCAGAGGAGTTCACCGAGGTGGGCGCGGGCGTGGCGCTGGGCCCGAACGCGGTGCGGCTGCTCAACCGGCTGGCGCTGGAGAGCCGGCTCGACGCGATCGCGTCCCGGCCCTCCGCGTACCAGCGGCGGCGCTGGCACGACGGAAAGGTCATCGTCGACAGCCGGACCTCCGGGCTCCTCGGCCGGCGGATGAGCCTGACCGTTCACCGGGCCCAGCTCCTCGACATCCTGGCGAGCGGCGTCGACGAGCGGTACCTGGAGCCCGGTAAGCGCTGCACCGCCGTCGAGCAGCGCGACGACGAGGTGCACCTGACGTTCGACGACGGCTCTACGGCGGTCGCCGACACGGTGGTCGGCGCGGACGGGATCCACTCCGTCGTGCGCTCGGCCTACCAGCAGGACGCACCGGTCTTCTCCGGGAAGATCGCCTACCGGGGCCTGGTCCCGATGGAGCGGCTGTCCTTTCTGGGAGAGGACCGCCACCTGCACCGGATGTGGCTGGGCCCCAATCAGCACTTCCTCACCTACCCCATCGCTGCGGGCGCGATGATGAACGTGGTGGCGTTCGTCCCGGCCGACGACTCGTGGGCGGTCGAGTCCTGGAGCGCGCCCGGGGAGGTCGAGCGCCTGGCCGAGCATTTCGAGGGCTGGGATCGGACCGTACTCGGCATCATCGGTGCGCTCGACCGAACCATGCGCTGGGCTCTGTACGACCGCGAGCCGCTGCCGCAGTGGACCTTCGGACGCGTCACGTTGCTCGGCGACGCCGCCCACTCGATGCTGCCGCACCAGGGACAGGGCGCCGGGCAGAGCGTAGAAGACGCGATCGTGCTGGCTCGCTGCCTCGAACGCGCCCGTCCTGACACGGTCGAGACCTACCTGCACCTGTATGAGCGCATCCGCAAGGACCGCACCGGACGCGTGCAGAGCGCGTCCCGGCAGTCCGGTGAGATCTACGACCTCACCGACCCCGAAGAGCAGGAACGCCGGGCGGCGTCCACCCTGGCGACGAAAGGGGAATGGCTGTGGGGCTACGACGCGGACGAGGAGTTCGACAAGGCGGTAGCGGGGACCAACGCATGAGCGAGCGGATCGAGAACACAGCGCCCCCGGTCACTCCTCCGACGAAGGAGGCCGCATGAGCCGCTCATCCGCGGCCAGGTCCGCCGCGAACGCCGCGACCGCGACCGGCGACGAGACACCGCCGCACCTGGTGGCCCGCGGCGTCGGCATCCAGTACCCGTCCCCGGACGCCGAGGGGGGCGTCTTCACCGCCGTGGACGGCGTCGACCTGGAGGTGCGGCGCGGCGAGTTCGTGGTGGTGGTCGGCCCCTCCGGCTGTGGCAAGACCACGTTCCTGCATTCGGTCGCGGGGCTCATCCCCACGACTTCCGGAGAGTTGCTCCTGTCCGGGAAGCCGATCCGCGGGCCCGGTCCCGAGCGGGCGCTGGTCTTCCAGCAGCCCAGTCTCCTGCCGTGGCGTACGGTGCGCCGCAATGTGTCGTACGGTCCCGACCTGCAGGGCACGCTCGGCCGCGCCGAGCTGCGCGAGCGCGTGGAAGACCTGCTGCGGCTGGTCGGCCTCGAGGGCTTCGGGAACCGGTTCCCCTCGACTCTGTCGGGCGGGATGCAGCAGCGCGTCAACCTCGCGCGGGCGCTCGCCGTCGAGCCGGAGCTGCTGCTCCTCGACGAGCCCTTCGCGGCTCTCGACGCGCAGAACCGCGAGCGCATGCAGGCCGAGCTCCTGCAGATCTGGGAACAGCTCGGGACGACGGCGATCTTCGTTACGCACGACATCAAGGAGGCCGTACTCCTGGCCGACCGGGTACTCGTCTTCACCGACCGGCCCGGACGCGTGAAGACGTGGATCGATGTGGATCTACCCCGTCCTCGCAAACCCGAGGCGAGCCGCGAGGAGGCGTTCCACGCGCTCGAGGACCGGATTTGGGACGAGTTGCACCAGACCCCCACTCCTTGATCGTGGAGCAGACGTGGCGACACAGATGAGCAGCACCCGTACGAGCACCACCGCGACCGGCGAACGCCGGAAGCGGGCGGGCGGACGCCGTCGTACCGAGGCATTGATCTTCGGCACGCTCGGTGTCGCCGCCTTCCTCATCATCTGGCAGCTCGCGTCGGTCTCCGGCGCGGTGGATGCCATCCTGCTGCCCGCGCCGACCGCCGTCGCCGGCGCGTTCGGCGACATGTTCACCTCACCAGGCTTTGGCGCGGACCTGCGGGCGAGCGGCGTGGAATTCGTCATCGGATTCCTGCTCTCCCTCGGCATCGGGCTGCCGCTCGGGATGCTGATCGGCTGGTACAAGCGGCTGGGGTACGCGCTCGAGCCGCTGATCAACTTCTTCTACTCGACCCCGCGTATCGCCCTCATGCCGATCCTCATCATCTGGTTCGGCATCGGCCTGTCCTCGAAGATCGCGGTGGTCTTCCTCGGCGGAGTGTTCCCGATACTGATCAACGCCGCCGCCGGCGTACGAACGGTGGACCGGTCGCTGATCCAGGCGGCGCGGGTGTTCAACGCGACGGATCGGCAGTTGTTCCTCACTGTCAACCTGCCGGCGTGCGTTCCGTTCGTGCTCAGCGGGATGAGGCTGGCCGTCGGCCAGGGCCTGATCGGGGTCTTCGTCGGCGAACTCCTCGGCGCCCAGCACGGCGTCGGGCTGCTCGTCGCCAATGCCGGCGCCAGCTTCCAAACCGCCAGGGTGCTCGCGGGGGTGGCACTGATCGCGGCGGCGGGAGTCGTACTCACGAATCTGCTCGGACTGGCCGAGCGGCACTTCAGCTCGTGGCGGGCGCAGTAGCCCCCCGGTGATATTGGAGGACACGGTTATGCCCGACCAAGTGCCGAGGCCCACTCCGGCGAAGCCGTCGCTGCGGCGATCGCCCGGCCTCAAACGCGCGGTGTGCGCGTTGTCCGCCGCCGCCGTGGCCGCCTCGTGTCTGACCGCGTGCGGCGGCAGCGCCGCCGGCAAGATCAAGGCGAACGGGAAGATCGTGATCTCGTTCAGTCAGCTCGTCCCGGAGAACCTCCCGCTCTGGATCGCGGCGGACAAGGGGATCTTCAAAAAGAACGGCGTCAACGTCGAGGTGAAGTACATCACCGGGCAGACCGGCCTCCAGACGCTGCTCTCCGGTCAGACCCAGATTGCCGCGATCGGCGCCGCGGAAGGCGTCTCCGCAGCCGCCCAGGGCGCGAAACTGCAGTACTTCGCCGCCTTGGCCCCGGTCTTCACCTTCATCCTGTACTCCTCACCTGAGATCAAGGACGCCAAGGCGCTCGCCGGGCAGCGGGTCGGCATCACCTCCGCGACCGGCTCCGTCGGGATCGCCACGAAGGTCGCCCTCCAGAAGCTGGGAGTAGACCCGGGCAAGGTCACCCTGTCGCCGCTGGGCGAGGTCCCCAACGTCAACGCCGCACTGGTCAAGGGCGCGGTCAAGGCGGCGGTCTCACACCCGCCGGGCTCGCTCGCGTTCAAGGCGAAGAAGCTCAATCCACTGCTCGACATGGCTGCCCAGCACATTCCGTACGCCACCGTGGCCATGGTGGGGCAGAGCTCGTTCCTGACATCGAACAAGGCGCTCGTCCAGAAGATCACGGACTCACTGACGGAGGCGGCGCAGGTCGAGCGGACCGACAGGACCACCGCGATGCAGGTTTTGAAGACGAGGCTCAAGCTGTCCGATGACCAGACCGCCGAGCAGACGTATGACTTCTATTCCAAGGAAGTGCTGCCGGCAAAGCTCAACCCCGATGTCAGTCAGCTGAAGACGGCCCAGGACGTCCTCGGCGCACAGGACCAGAAGGTTCGCGGCCTCGATCTGAACGGACTCGTGAACGGCTCTTTCGTCAAGTGATGATGTGAGCACGGCCTGAAGCGTTCCGGGACCGGTGGGGGCTTCCATCAGTTCCGCAGTCAGCGACCTGCAGCCGGCGAGATTGGGGCCACGCGCCGATCAACAATTCGGCACCGGTGCCGTACCGCCCTCTGGTCCACTGGGCCGGTCGCGGCGTATGAACGGCCCGGGGGAATTTCCCCGGGCCGATTCGGCTGCTCAGTCGGTCAGGCGGTGGGGCTCCAGTCGGCGGGCAGGCCGGACTGGGACAGGACGTCGGCGAGCTTGTAGTAGTCGTTGTCGCTGGCGATCTTCGAGCCGTTCAGGCGCAGAACGGTGATCGCGGGTGCGTGTGTACCGGTTAGCAGCAGCCGCCGGACGAAGTGTTGGCGGAGGCGGCTAGCGTCTCGCCGTCGGTGTCAACCGTTGCTCCGCTGGCGCAGCAGACCGAGTCCTGCGCCTTGTCCAAGACGTCGGCGTCGGCTTTGACCGTGTAGACCTCCCACGGCTCCTGGCCGGGGCCGTGGACCCAGACCTTGTCCTGGAGGGCGTAGCAGCAGGAGGTGTCGTTCTCCTCGAAGGTGGCCAGGCCGGCGTCCTTCAACCGCTGGGTGGCGGCGGTGACCTGATCGGTCTCCTCGACCTCGACACCGAGGTGGTCCATCCGGGTGGCCTCACCGGCTTCGCCTTCGAGCAGGACCAGCTTCAGTGGCGGCTCGGTGATGGCGAAGTTGGCATAGCCGGGCCGGCGCTTGGCGGGCTCGACGCCGAACAACTTGGAGTAGAACGCGATGGAGCCTTCCAGATCGGCGACCCTCAGAGCGAGTTGGACACGGGACATGCGGTGTTCCTTTCCGTGGGTTGCGACGGTGAACCCGTCAGATGCGGTAGCCCAGGCCGGCCGCGATGGCAGAGGTTCGGGCGTGGTCCAGGCGGGCGGTGCGGCGGCACATGGCGTCGCAGACCTCGCCGGTGGAGTCGTCGAACTTGATGCGCTCCTGACGTGCGCGGGCGCCCGTACTGACGATCCGGCGGGCAAGAGCGGTAAGGCGATGAGCCACCGGACACCTCCTGTTTAGACAGACCTCGAATCAGTGCGACGGCGTCAGTTTGCGCGCTGGCATAGGCATGTGTCAAATTAGATGCATGTCGAAGCAAGAGCTGCCGGTCGTGGACGTGTCAGAGGCGGCGTGCTGCGCGCCGCTGGCGTGTGAGCCGTTGAACGCCGCTGAGGCCGACGAGCTGGCGCCGCTGTTCAAGGCGATCGGTGACCCGGTCCGGTTGCGGCTGCTGTCGCTGATCGCCTGCCATGAAGGCGGTGAGGCGTGCGTGTGCGACCTGACGGGTGCGTTCGCGCTGACCGCCCCGACGATCAGCCATCACCTGAAGGTGCTAAAGCAGGCCGGGCTGATCGATTCCGAGCGCCGCGGCACGTGGGTCTACTACTGGATCAACCCTGCGGTGCTGGAGCGGCTGTCGGCGATCCTGGGACCACGCCAGGCCGCCGGGCTGGTCCCGGCGTGACCACCACAGACGAACACGCTCCCGCAGCAGCGACCGACGCCGCAGTTGTCGGCCGACTGTCGGTACTGGACCGGTTCCTGCCGGCGTGGATCGCCGCCGCGATGGCTGTCGGGTTGCTTGCCGGCCGCGCGATCCCCGGACTGGGCAAGGACCTGGACGCGGTGAAAGTCGGCGGCGTCTCGCTGCCGATTGCAGTCGGGTTGCTGGTGATGATGTACCCGGTCCTGGCCAAAGTCCGTTACGACCGTCTGGACACGGTCACCCGTGACCGGCGGCTGCTCATCCCCTCGCTCCTGCTCAACTGGGTCATCGGCCCCGCGCTGATGTTCGCGCTGGCGTGGATCTTCCTGCCGGACCTGCCCGCCTACCGGACCGGTCTGATCATCGTCGGTCTGGCCCGGTGCATCGCGATGGTCATCATCTGGAACGACCTGGCCTGTGGTGACCGTGAGGCCGCCGCCGTCCTGGTCGCGCTGAACTCGGTGTTCCAGGTGGTGGCGTTCGCGCTGCTCGGCTGGTTCTACCTGCACGTCCTGCCCGGCCGGCTCGGCCTGCACCAAACCGAACTGCACGCCTCGACCTGGGACATCGCCCGATCCGTGCTGATCTTCCTCGGCGTTCCGCTGCTCGCCGGCTACCTCACCCGGCGCCTGGGGGAAAGGGCACGCGGCCGGGACTGGTACGAGTCCGCGTTCTTGCCCAAGATCGGACCCGCCGCCCTGTACGGGCTGTTGTTCACCATCGTGATCCTGTTCGCCCTGCAAGGCGACGCGATCACCTCCAAGCCCTTCGACGTCGCCCGGATCGCCCTGCCGCTACTGGCCTACTTCGCGCTCATGTGGGCCGGGTCCTTCGCCCTGGGACGCCTGGCCGGCCTGGGCTACGAACGCACCGCCACCCTCGCGTTCACCGCGGCCGGAAACAACTTCGAACTGGCCATCGCGGTCGCCATCGCCACCTTCGGCGTCACCTCCGGCCAAGCCCTCGCCGGCGTGGTCGGCCCGCTCATCGAGGTTCCGGTCCTGGTCGCCCTGGTCTACGTCTCCCTGGCGCTCCGCCACCGGATCACCCGCGCTTAGCCGATCACTTAACCGGAGAGCACCCATGACCCCCTCACCCGGGGACCCTCGCCGCCCTGTCTGCGGCTGCCCGGGCACCGACGACTGCCACCCCACCGAAGCCCACGCCGTACTGAACCGCGCCGCCGCCGACCTGTCCGCCCGCTACGGGGGCACCTTCGCGCGCGAGACCGTCACCGAACTGGTCTACGACTCACGCGCCCTGCTCGCCCGCACCGCACGCATCCATACCCACCTGCCCGCGCTCGCCGCCCGGTTCGCCGCCGACCGGCTCCGCGCCGTCGCCCGCGTTCAAGGAGTCCTGATGTCCGACCTTCTCGAGGTCCTGTTCGTCTGCGTCCACAACGCCGGCCGCTCCCAGATGGCCGCCGCCCTCCTGGACCACCACGCCGCCGGACGCGTACGCGTCCGCTCCGCCGGATCCGCCCCCGCCGAGACCATCAACCCTGCCGTCATCGCG
>DASQPY010000177.1:0-2075 GCA_035643735.1 Actinoallomurus sp.
TGCGGCAGCTGCGATTGGCGCTCACCCAGGGTTCCTAGCCCAGCGCCGCTGTCCCTGCCGGCTTGGGTCCTAGCTCGGGGTCGATCGCGTCGCGGCTATCGGGCGGACCGGCCGCAACAGGGTCTCCGGGCTCATCGAGCCGAGCAGCTTCTCCAGGGCGTATTCGACGTCAGACTTCCACGACAACGCCGTGCGCAGCTCCAGCCGCAGCCGCGGGTAGCGCGGATGCGGGCGTACGGTCTTGAAGCCGACCGCGAGCATGTACTCCGCCGGCATGACACAGCCCGGCTTCTCCCACTTGAGATCCCCGAACGCCTCAATCGCCCTGACCCCACGCCGGGTGAGATCCTTCGCGACACCCTGCACGAGCATCCGCCCGAGCCCACCGCCCTGGAACTCCGGGAGGATGTGGGCGGTCATCATCAGGGCTGCGTCGGCACTGACGGGACTGGTGGGAAAGGCGATCGACCGCGGGACGTAGAGCGGCGGCGCGAACAGGACGAAGCCCGCGGGTACGCCGTCGACGTAGACGAGCTTGCCGCAACTTCCCCACTCGAGGAGCGTGGAGGAGATCCACGCCTCCTTCTCCAGCTCAGGATCGCCGGCGTCTTCGGCGCGCTGCATGCTCACGGGGTCGAGCTCCCAGAACACACACCTACGACACCGGGTCGGCAGATCCTCGAGATTGTCGAGCGTGATATTGACCAGACGACGCGACACCGGCCAGGCCCCCTTCTTGGGCGGAGCGCCTTCATCACCAGGAGCTATTCCCGCTCTAGGAAGATCTTAGAGCTTGTTCTTGAACTCCGCCCGCTGGTAACAGTGGCCCGCTGGTTAACGCTGGCTCCGCGTGGGGTTCATGTCCCGCGCTGGCGCCCGATGGGTGCCCGCCGTGGATCGCCGGTGACCGTGAGACGCCGCGTGGGGTTCTTGTTCCCCGCTGGCGCCCGTCGGGTGCCCCGCTGCTCGGACGGCTTTGCGGGGTTGCCCGGTCACTGGCGCCGGTGACGTGCGCCTTGGGGTCCAGCTGCGCAGCGCCACGGATCCGGCACTCATCGCCTGCCGACGTCACGGACCTGCTCGGCGACGCCCACGGCTCCGGACCCTCGTGGAGGCGTATGACCGGACAGGCGGGCGTTGCCGAACACGTCCATCTCGGTGCCGGTGAGGGCTTCGTCGCCTCGCACGAGCCACCGGTCGAAGCAAGGAGCCGGTCGCCGCCGAACAGGCCGCGCTGGGGGACGCCAGGCGGGTCTCGGAGGTCTCGCGGTCGCCCAGGACCGCCGTCGCGGTCAGGCTCCGCGCGAGTTCGTGTGGCCAGGACCGCCGTCACGGTCAGATGCCGCGCGAGCTCACGCGGCCAGCACACCTGGACGCCTTCGGCCCCACCGCGAGGCCGGAGACTCCTTTGGCTGTACGCCCAGCGAAGCATCGGCGAGGACTGCCCACCGGGGATCTCTGGTCGGCGGTACGGCCCTGCCGTTGTCCCGACTGCGGCGTTCCAGCGAACGCGGTTGACCGATGACTACGCGACTCGGCCCACGACCGGCGGTTCCAGTTCTCGCTGCGTCGCCGTTGGCCATCAACCGCACGCCCCCAAATCCCCTACAGACAAAGGCGGATCACGAGGACCCGCCACCTCGTCTCCCCAGCCGCGCCGACGCCACGCGCCTACGGTGACCCCAACTCCTCCCCCCGGCCCATCGGCAAGCCCTGCGGCCGCCGTAGGCGAGACGCGACCGGCCCGTAGCGCTACGGGCCATCTCCCGTAACGAACCAGTACACGACAGGCGTCAGGATCCGTCCGGATGCACCATTGGAAGCTCCAGACAACGAAGCCATAAGGCGTCGTTGGCCAGGCCGGCGCCTGTCCAACCCCCGCATCACTTGCGGCTCGTGGGAGCAGAACTTGGCGGGATCGGGAACGGGTAGCCGCATCACCCTGGGCGGCGCCAAGCCGTTCGTTGCAACGACAACGTGGCGGCGGGGAGTCCGACGGTTGTCCCCGAGCCCCCCGCGCGGCCGCCGCTGCGTGATGCAGGCCGTGTCGCCTCGTGCAGGCCACCCTCGGCGGC
>DASQPY010000178.1:0-5225 GCA_035643735.1 Actinoallomurus sp.
CCTTGAGCTTGCCCATGGGCCCGGTCTCGGTACCGAGCGCGGGACCTTTGGGCTCGCCCATGCTGCCGTCGTAGGTGTCGTAGAGCTTCGGGTCGGGCAGGGGCGGCATGGTGCCGTCGCCCAGCGGTTCGGGAGCCATCACGTAGGTGAACTCGTGCTGGCCATCGGGCTGTGGACCGGCCGCCCAGCCGCCCTCGGCCGCGGCGGCACCGTCCGACAGATGCCAGATGGTGGAGGCATGCTCGGCGTACTCCTCGTCCAGCAGCGCGTTGGGAGCGACGGGTGTGGGCTCGAGACCGTCGGAGTGGAGTTCCTCGATCGCCTTCAGCCACAGATTCTGGTGCAGGGTGTCGCGGGCGAGGTTGAACCGCAACATGTTCTTGACGCCGGGGTCGTCTGTCATGTTGTAGAGCCGGGCGGTCTGCAGCCGGCCCTGGGCCTCGGCCGCGACGTTGGCGCGGAAGTCGGCGAGCAGGTTCCCGCTGGCGACGATGTAGCGGCCGTTCCACGGATAACCGTTGCTGTCGGCGGGGAGGGCTCCGCCGCCGGTGACGATGGCCTGCCGGGGGTCCATTCCTCCGATGACGGCGCCGACGACCGGGTCGGCCATCGCGGCCTTGCTGGTGGCGGTGGCCGGAGCGCCCTCCAGCAGTCGCGCGACCATCGTGGCGGGCATTTCCACGTGACCGATCTCCTCGGTCGCGATGTCCATGATCAGGTCCTTGTATTTGCCGGGCACCCGGCAGTTCCAGCCCTGGAACAGGTACTGCATGGTGACGGTCATCTCACCCCACGCGCCACCGATCAGCTCCTGAAGCTTGTGCGCGTACACCGGGTCGGGCTTTTCGGGCTTGGCGTCGAATTGCAGATGATCGGTGTGCCGGCACATGAACCACTCCTCGTGATCGGACCGGTCGGCCGGGCCGCGCACGCGGGCACGGACGGCGAACGTTGCGGACGAGCAGGACACTAAGTCGCACTCGTCTCCGGCCCATCACCACGGCGTCACCGCCGCCGTACGACAGGGCGAAGGAGACAAACCCCACGTCGGCGCCACGACAGCGGGTGGACGGCCACCGCGTGTTGGCGCAGGTCGTGGTGGTCGGAACCACGCGATCGGGGTAGAGCCATCCCATGTGGTCACGGGCTGTTCTCAATGGCATGGGGGCCGGGCTGATCGGCGCGATCGTGATGACGGCGACCGAGAAACTGGAGCAGCGCTGGACACGTCGTCCGGATTCCTACGTTCCGGCCAGAACTCTTGAGCGCCTGACCGGGCTGCCGGAGCAGCGGGGCCGGCAGGCGGTCGCGGCGAACCTGGCGATGCATCTCGGCCAGGGTGCGATCCTCGGCGCCTTGCGCGGAGTGATGGCAACGGCGGGCCTACGGGGCCCGTGGGCGTCGGCGATGTTCTGGGCGGTACGGCTCACCAACGACCAGGTCCTGGAGAACGCCACCGGAGTGGGCGCCCCGCCCTGGACCTGGCCACGTCGGGAACTCGTCGTGGATCTTGTTCACAAAGGGGTCTACGCGTCCACCACGGGGCTGGTCGCCGACGCCATGGCCGCGCGCCACGGTCTCGGGCCCGGACAACGGCACGCGGCGCTCAAGCCGGGCCGTCATCCGCACGTCGGACCTCCCCTACGTGAGACGGCCGGTCGCGGATGGGAGTAAGCGCGTTCTGTACCTTCGCCAGATACCGAAACATCCCCCTTGACGTCCTCAGCCCGGCGCGTCCCGTGGCTCGAGCGGGCGGTTCGCCGGGCCTTGGAGTATCGATCCATCGATGGCGAAGCGTGACCCGTGACAGGGGCATTCCCAGGCTCGTTCTGCGTCGTTGAAGGCCACCAGGCAGCCGAGGTGGGTGCAGGTCGCGGACAGTGCGTGGAGGTTTCCGTTCTCGTCCCGGTACACGGCGAGGTGTTCGCCGGCGACGCGTACGACCGCGCCGGTGCCGGGCGGCAGGTCCCGCGGGGAGCCGCCGCACCGGCCCCGCACACGGTCGCCGATGAAATGCCGCGTGACATGGGCCTGGGTCTTCAGAAGCGGGCCCGCCTCCCGCTTCACGTTCAGCCGCCGGGGGTCGTACAAGCCGGCCCAACGGGACGTCTGGCCGCTGATGAGATCGGCGAGCAGGCGGGCGGACATGATCGCGTTCGTCATCCCCCAGCCGCCGTAGCCGGCGGTGACGTAGACGTTCCGGGCGCCGGGGTGGAGCAGGCCGGTGAACGGCAGTCTGTCAGTTGTGTGGTTGTCCTGGGCGGCCCACCGGTAGGAGATGTCGTCGATGTCGAAGCGTTCCCGCGCCCAAGCGGTGAGCCGCTCGTAGCGGCAGGTGATGCGACCGCCTGCGCCGGGAGTGAACGACTCTCCGGTGACGATGAGCAGGCGCTGCCCATCGGTGAAGGGAGCGGTGCGTACCGAACGCGTGTTCTCCTCTGGGGTGATGTACATGCCCTGCGGGTCCTGGTCGGCCGGAAGAGGCGCGGCGATGACGAGTTCGCGGTGCGGAGTGAGCCGGGCGAAGAGCAGGGCCCGGTCGAACACCGGGTAGTGCGTGGCCACGACCACGGCGCGCGCCCGGACCGTGCCGCCGTTGTCGGCGGTCAACCGGCACGGGACGCCTTCCACCAAGCGCCGTACGCGGGTCTGTTCGTGGATGATCCCGCCCGCCCCGGTGATCGCGTCGACGAGGCCGAGGAGGTAGCGGCGGGGGTGGAACTGCGCCTGATCGTCGACACGTACCGCGCCCGAGACAGGGAACGGCAGGTCGGTGCCGGTCACGAACGAGGCAGGCAAGCCGGCCCGTACGGCGGCCTCCGCCTCGGTCCGTACCTCGTCCACCCGCTCGTACGACGTGACGTACGTGTAGGCGGGGCGGCGTTCCCACTCGCAGTCGATCCCGAGTTCGGCCGCGGTGCGTTCGGCATGCTCGATCGCGTCCTGCTGGGATTCGGCGTAGAGCCGGGCCGTCTCCTCCCCGGCCGACTTGGCGAGCCGCGCATAGATCGTCGTGTGCAGCGCACTCACTTTCGCCGTCGTATGCCCGGTGACGCCGGCGATGATCCGGCCCGCCTCCAGCACCATGACCCGATGCCCCTGCCTGGTGAGCTCCCAGGCCGTGCACAGGCCCGCGATGCCACCGCCCATAACGGCGACATCCGTCTCCACCTCGCCGGTCAGCGGAGCGTAGAACGACTCGCGAGGCTCAGTCAGCCAATATGACTCCACCGCTTCTTTCGATGCCATGCGACCTTGTTTCCGCGCAGGCCTCGTTCGTACCTTGGATTGCGATCAAGGTTTGGTGCCGTCGTCCAAGCGTCCCCAGCTCAACGCGGGACCCTCATGCAGCGAGTTCGGCGATGAAATCTGGCCACGCCGTAAGCGTCGCCGGATCACCGACGACATCACGATCGAGCTCGTAAGGCACGCGATCGCCGAGGAGATGCACCTGTATCCAGCGGTCCGCCGGCACGTTCCGGATGGGGACGAGATCGCCGACAAGGAGCTGTCGGACCATGCCGAGATCGAACGGACGCTCAAAGACCTCGAAGAGGCCGACGTAGAGGATGCCGAGTTCGACGCCTCGATGCGCCGGCTGATCGATGAGGTGACCGGCCACGTGGAGGACGAGGAGAACCGCCTGTTCCCGCAGCTGGCCAAGTACAGCACCCCGGAGGATCTCCTGGAGCTGGGGGAGAAGGTGCAGTCGGCCAAGGCCATGGCGCCGACGCGGCCGCATCCGGCCGCTCCCGACCGGCCACCGTTGAACAAGCTGCTCGCTCCGGGGGCGGGACTGGTCGATCGGGTCCGCGATCACCTGACAGGCCGGGGCCGCGGCTGAACGGCCGTTCGCCGGCGTGAGGAATTCGTGGCGCGGTGGCTTGTTGGTTCGTCGGATCCGGGGGTAGTGGAGCGCCTCCGAGGGATCCGCACCGATGAGGGAGAAGACCATGGCGACCGCACGAGAGATCATGACCGCCGGCACCGAGTGCATCGGCGAGGACGAGTCGGTCCAGGTCGCGGCGGAGAAAATGACCCGGCTCGGTGTCGGGGCGCTGCCGATCTGCGGCAACGACGACCGGCTGCTGGGCATGCTGACCGACCGTGACATCGTGGTGAAGGTACTCGGCGCCGGCCAGGATCCGCGGACGACGAAGGCCGGGCAGCTGAAGCAGGGCGAGGCGGTCACCATCGGCGCCGACGACGACGCGGAAGAGATCCTGCGGACCATGACCGACCACAAGGTCCGCCGCCTTCCGGTGATCGACGGCCACCGCCTCGTCGGGATCGTCGCCCAGGCGGATGTCGCCCATGCCCTCCCGGATCCGAGGGTGGGGGACCTGCTGCAGGCGCTGTCCAGCGACTGATCTCCCGGAGAGGAGAAGGACATGACCCAGTGGGACAGGCCGCTGGCGCTCGTGACCCGAGCTTCCAGCGGTATCGGACGTGAGCTCGCCGGTGAGTTCGCCCGTGGCGGCTTCGACCTCATTGTCGCGGCCGAGGACGCGGGCATCACCGACGCGGCACGCCAGATCGAGAGTCAGGGCGCCGCCACCACGGCGGTCCGCGTCGACCTGGCGACGTACGACGGCGTCCAGGAACTCTACGACGCGGTCCGCGCGACGGGACGGCCCTTGGTGGCGCTCGCGGTCAACGCCGGGGTCGGCGTCTCCGGTGACTTCGCAGGCAATGACCTCGCGGCGGAGCTGCGGCTGGTGAACCTCAATGTCACCTCGGCGGTGCATCTGACCCGGCTGGTGCTCCCGCACATGGTCGAGCAGGGTGGCGGCCGTGTCCTCATCACTTCATCGATCGCCGCGACGATGCCGGGCCCGTACCACGCCACCTACGCTGCCTCGAAGGCGTTCCTCTACTCCTTCGCCGAGGCGATCCGCCACGAGCTGCGGGAGACCGGAGTGACGGTCACCGCGCTGATGCCCGGCCCGACCGACACCGACTTCTTCGAGCGGGCCGGCATGGAGGACACCAAGCTCGGCGCGATGAAGAACAAGGACGACGCGGCCGAGGTCGCGCGCCAGGGCTTCGAGGCGCTCATGGCCGGCAAGGACCACGTCGTCGCGGGGTCGCCGAAGAACCGAGTGCAGGCCACGGCGGCGAAGGTGCTGCCCGAGACTGCCAAGGCCAAGGCTCAGGCACGCATGACCGAACCCGGATCAGCCGGGGACGCGTGAGCACTCTCGCCATCGGCTGCCCGCTCCAGC
>DASQPY010000179.1:0-3177 GCA_035643735.1 Actinoallomurus sp.
TCACAGCCGACCAGCCACTCCGCACGCAGGTCGTACGCCCGAGCGCACCCTGAGCGTGCTGGTCGAGGCGGGGTTCGACCCGCAGGACGCGGTACGCGCCATCATCGTCGTCGGGCACTACGTGAGCGGCTTCGTCCTGGACGAGCAGGGCGACCCCGAACGCGAAGACGACGCGCCACCCGCCCTCGACCCTGGCGAGTTCCTCAACCTCACCGCCGCCGGGACGGTCATGCTCGACCGGGACACGCTGTTCGAATACGGCCTGCGGCGCATGCTCGACGGCATGCGCGCCCAGATCAGCGCCGTACGGCCCCGGTGACCAGCCACGCGTCGTTGCGTGCGCGCAGGCCGAGCGTGATCAGGCGGGCGGCCATCCACACCCCGATCGCCAGCCAGAGGGCGACCAGCCCGCCGCCGTAGACGTGCACGAGCCACGCGACGGGCAGGAACGCCGCCGTCTGGATGACACCCGCCACCGCGAGGTACGCCTGGTCACCGGCGCCGATCAGGACGCCGTCCAGCACGAACACCACTCCGGCGATGGGTTCGAGCAGCGCCACCACGACGAGGGCCGCCAGCAGCTGCGACCGTACCGCCGGGTCGGAGGTGAACACCGCCGGGAGCCACGGCCGGCCGGCCAGGACGAGCAGGGCGAACAGCACACCGGACGCGATCCCCCACTCGATCATCCGTCGGGTGGCCGCTCGGACGCCCGCCACGTCCTCGGCGCCGAGATAGCGGCCGGTGATGGCCTGCCCGGCGATCGCGATGGCATCGAGCGCGAACGCCAGCAGCGACCAGACGTTCGAGGCGATCTGATGGGCGGCGATCTGGACATCGCCCATGCGCGCCGCCACGGCCGTACCGACGACCAGCACGACCCGCAGGCTCAGCGTACGGATCATCAGGTTGAAGCCGGCGCTCGTCGATGCCCGCAGTCCCTTGGCGTCCGGCCGGAGCGGCGCGCCGTGACGCCGGGCGCCGCGCGCGACCGCGGCGGCGTACAGGACCGCTCCGCCCGTCTGCGCGAGCACGGTCCCCCAGGCGGAACCGGCGATGCCCCAGCCGAAGCCGAGCACGAACAGCGCGCCGAGGGCGCCGTTGAGCGCGAACATGCCGACGGAGACGTACAGCGGTGTCCTGGTGTCCTGCATCCCGCGCAGTACGCCGGTGCCGGCCAGGACGATCAGCATGCCCGGTACGCCGAAGAGGCTGATGTGGAGGTAGGTCTCCGCCTGCGGCGCCACCGCGGCCGACGCACCGAAGGCGTCGACGAGGGCCGGCGTGAGCGGCCAGCCCACCGCGATGATCAGCACTCCGATGACCGCCGCGAGCCAGATGCCGTCCACGCCCTGGCGGATGGCCTCCCGGACGTTCCCGGCGCCGATCTGCCGCGCGACGGACGCCGTGGTGGTGTACGCGAGGAAGATGCACAGGCTCACGAACGTCGACAGGATCTGGCCGGCCACGCCGAGGGCGCCGAGCGGGACCGTGCCCAGATGGCCGATGATCGCCGAATCCGTCAGCAGGAACAGCGGCTCGGCCACCAGCGCCCCGAACGCGGGGAGCGCGAGGCGCAGGATCTCCGGGTCGTGCGGGTGCCGGAGGGTCGGGAGCCGAAGTGCCATGACTCGAAACCGTAAGGCACCGGCGACAGTCATCGCTTACCGGGCGCTGTGGGCGACCTGTGGATGACGGGCATCCGTGGTTTCTTCAACTCACAGGTGGTGGACGGTGCCTTCGCAGCTCAGAAAGGTGATTCCGGAAGGCGGCAGAGATTTCCACAGGCTGTCCACAGGCGCTGTGCACAGCCGTGTCGGCGTGTTGCACAGGCCGTCCACAGCGGGCTCCACAGCCGCCTTTGCGTACGGGCCGCACAGCACCCAAACTGTCGTAGCGGTGAGATAGACGTGGAGGATGTGAGCGTTCGGGGTGACGGGGGGTGCGGATGTGAGTGTCACCGAGATGTCATCCCATGAGCGCGAGTTCGAGCGCACGCCGCCACACGACCTGGCGGCGGAGCAGTGCGTGCTCGGCAGCATGCTGATCTCCCAGAACTCCGTCGCCGAGGTCATCGAGCTGCTCCAGAGCCGTGACTTCTACCGGCCGGCGCACCAGACCGTGTACGACCGCATCCTCGACCTGTACGGCAGGGGCGACCCGGTCGACGCCATCACCATCAAGGACGAGCTGCTCAAGCGCGGCGAGCTCAGCCGCATCGGCGACGCGCCCTACCTCCACACCCTGGTCGCCTCGGTGCCCACGGCGGCCAACGCCGGCTACTACGCGAAGATCGTCGAGGAGAAGGCCATCCTCCGGCGGCTGGTCGAGGTCGGCACGCGGATCGCGCAGCTCGGCTACAGCACCGACGGCGCCGACGCGGACGACCTGCTCGACCGTGCCCAGGCCGAGGTGTACGCGATCGCCGACAAGCGCACCGGCGAGGACTACGCCCCACTGAGCGACATCATGCCGGGCGCCCTGGACGAGATCGAGGCCATCGGCAGCCGCGGCGGCCAGATGGTCGGCGTCCCCACCGGCTTCACCGACCTGGACGCCCTGACCAACGGCCTCCACCCCGGTCAGATGGTCATCATCGCGGCCAGGCCCGCCATCGGTAAGTCAACGCTTGCACTGGACCTCGCCCGTGCGGCGGCGATCAAGCACCAGTTGGCCACCGTGGTCTTCAGCCTCGAAATGGGGCGCAACGAGATCACCATGCGCCTGTTGTCGGCGGAGGCGCGGGTCGCGCTGCACGCGATGCGCTCGGGCTCGATGAACGACGAGGACTGGACCCGCCTGGCCCGGCGGATGAGCGAGGTCGCCGAGGCGCCGCTGTTCATCGACGACTCACCGAACATGTCGATGATGGAGATCAGGGCCAAGTGCCGCCGCCTCAAACAGCAGCACGACCTGCGGTTGGTCGTCATCGACTATCTGCAGCTGATGCAGTCCGGCAAGCGAGTCGAAAGCCGCCAGGTCGAGGTCTCGGAGTTCTCCCGATCACTGAAGCTCCTCGCAAAGGAGCTGGGGGTCCCGGTCATCGCGTTGTCGCAGCTCAACCGTGGTCCTGAGCAGCGTACGGACAAAAAGCCCATGGTGTCCGATCTGCGCGAATCGGGATCTATCGAGCAAGACGCCGACATGGTGATCCTGCTGCATCGTGAGGACGCGTAC
>DASQPY010000180.1:0-5594 GCA_035643735.1 Actinoallomurus sp.
TGCTCCTGTGCAACCGGTGACGACAGACCGTCGATTACCTGCCGACGGGCGGGGTGGAGACCACTGAGCCACCCCGAGCCGAGAACGGGAACCGCTGACGCCGAGCTGTGGCCGTCGGCGCCCCAAAGCCGGCCCGGAGATGGCCGCCCGCCCTCCGTGGGCGCCCCTCCCGCGGGGCGCCTGTCTCCCGTGCCTGCTCTTCCGCTGGCGTGGGCCGGGAGACGGTCGGGTGGACCTTCTGGGGTCAATGGTGCGAGGGCTATGTCCGGATCTGTTGATCATCGGGCCCTCCACTGTGGGCCGGGTCCCCGCAGCCGGATGACCGCCCGCGATCGGGCTGGTCGTCCGGATCCTCGCGTGGGTGGCTCAGGGCCGTCTCGTCACTCAGGGGGAGGCTGTTCGGCGTCTTCGCCCGACGCGTCCACGGTGGCCGACGGTGTCTCCATGCGGCCGCCGACCGGGCCGCTGAGGGCGGCGATCGGGGCTTGCAGCTTGACTCCGGAGCCGTCGCGGCGGCCGAGTTCGTCCGGGAGGTCGATGGGCTTGCCGGTCATCCCCGATGCCTTCGCCGGCGTCGGGCCGGCCCAGCCGAGCAGGAGGACGTCCTCGCCCTTGAGGAAGCGGTGGGCGCGGACGCCGCCTGTCGCGCGGCCCTTGGCCGGGTAGTCGGCGTAGTCGGCGATCTTGATGGCGCCGGTCTGTGTGCCCGGGAGCGCCGTCGAGCTGCCCGCGATCGTGACCACGCGGGACTCCAGGGACCCGTCCAGGGCGCCGAACCAGATCGCCTTGGCGCCGGGGCTCAGCCGGATGCCGGCCATGCCGCCCGCCGGGCGGCCCTGCGGGCGGACGCTCGAGGCGGTGAAGCGCAGGAGTTGTGCGTCACTGGTGATGAACACCAGGTCGTCGTCCTCGGATTCGAGGTGGAGCGCGCGCACGACGCGATCGCCGTCCTTGAGGCCGATCACCTCGAACTCATCCGCGTTCTTCGGATAGTCCGGGGCGACGCGCTTGACCACGCCCTGTTCGGTGCCGAGGGTCAGGCCGGCGGAGTCGAGTGACGCCAGGCCGACGACCGTCTCGTCCTTTTCCAGCGCGACGAACTCGCTCATCGGCGCGCCGCCCGCCAGTGACGGCGGGGCCGCCGAGGGCGGTAGTGCGGGCAGGTCGAGCACGTCCACGCGGATCAGGCGGCCGGCGCTCGTCACGGCGCCGATCTGGCCACGGGCGGTCGCCATCAGGGTCGAGACGATCACGTCGTGTGCCGCGCGTCCGCCGTCGGCGGGCAGGGGCTCGGCCGACATCGTGCGGGCCAGCAGGCCGGTCGAGGACAGCAGCACGCGGCACGGGTCGTCGGCGACCTCCAGCGGCACCGCCGCCGTCTTGGTCTGGCCCGAGGACTCCAGCAGTACGGTGCGCCGCGGCGTGCCGTACGTCTTCGCGATCTCGGCCAGCTCGTCCGCGACCAGGCCGCGCAGCTTGGATTCAGAGTCCAGGATCGCGGTCAGCGCGGCGATCTCCCGGGTGAGCTGCTTCTTCTCCTTCTCCAGCTCCAGCCGGTCGTACTTGGTCAGCCGGCGCAGCGGAGTGTCGAGGATGTACTGTGCCTGGATCTCCGACAGCTCGAAGGAGCCCATGAGCCGCGTCTTCGCGTCGGCGGTGTCCTCGCTGGCCCGGATGACGCGGATGACCTCGTCGATGTTGAGCAGCGCGATGACGAGACCGTCGACGAGGTGCAGGCGGTCCTCGCGCTTCTTGCGGCGGAACAGGCTGCGGCGGCGTACGACCTCGATGCGGTGGTCGACGTAGACCTGGAGCAGGTCGCGCAGGCCCAGCGTGCGCGGCTGCCCGTCGACCAGGGCGACGTTGTTGATCCCGAACGTCTCCTCCATCGGCGTCAGCCGGTAGAGCTCCTCCAGCACCGCCTCGGGGTGGAAGCCGTTCTTGATCTCGATGACCAGGCGCAGGCCCTGCTGCCGGTCGGTGAGGTCCTTCAGGTCGGCGATGCCGGAGATCTTCTTCGCGTTGACGAGGTCCTTGATCTTCGCGACCACGCGCTCGGGGCCGACCGCGTACGGCAGCTCGGTGACGACGATGCCCTTGCGGCGCGGGGTGACGCTCTCGATGTGCGCGGTGGCCCGGGTGCGGAACGTGCCGCGGCCGGTCTCGTACGCGTCGCGGATGCCCTCCAGTCCGACGATCTTGCCGCCGGTCGGCAGGTCGGGGCCGGGCACGAAGCGCATCAGGTCATCGAGTGTCGCCTCGGGGTTGTCGATCAGGTGGCGCGCCGCCGCGATCACCTCGACGAGGTTGTGCGGGGCCATGTTGGTCGCCATGCCGACCGCGATGCCGGACCCGCCGTTGACCAGGAGGTTGGGGTAGGCCGAGGGGAGGACCTCGGGCTCCAGCTCCTGGCCGTCGTAGTTGGGGCGGAAGTCGACGGTCTCCTCGTCGATGCTCGCCACCATGAGCGCGGCCGCGCGCGACATCCGCGCCTCGGTGTAACGCATCGCCGCGGGCGAGTCGTCACCGCCGAGGGAGCCGAAGTTGCCGTGCCCGTCGACGAGCTGCATGCGCATCGACCACGGCTGCGCGAGGCGTACGAGCGCGTCGTAGATCGCCGAGTCGCCGTGGGGATGCAGCTTGCCCATCACCTCGCCGACGACGCGGGCGCACTTCACGTGCCCGCGGTCGGGCCGCAGGCCCATTTCGTTCATCGAGTAGAGGATGCGGCGCTGCACGGGCTTGAGCCCGTCGCGCGCGTCAGGGAGCGCCCGCTGGTAGATGACCGAGTAGGCGTACTCGAGATAGCTGCCCCGCATCTCTTCGGAGACGTCGACGTCGACGATGTTCTCTTCGAAGTCCGGCGGGGGAGGGGTCTGCGTACCGCGTCGTGCCATAACTGTCATTGTGACGGGTCGCTACGACAGGTTGTGCCGTGGGCGTCGGCGTGCCGCATTCTTATGGGGGAAGATGTCGCACCGGCTCGTCTATGAACTGGGGAGCGCCGCATGTACGCCGACTTTCAGAACGAGATCTACCTCAACGGCCTGAACGACGTCCTTCCTTCGCTGCCGGCAGACCTGACCCGCCTCGAATCACTCGCCGAGGAGAAGCTTTCACGGGAGGCGTACGGCTACGTCGCCGGCTCGGCCGGGACCGGTGACACGGCGCGCGCCAACCGCGAGGCCTTCCGGCGCTGGCGGCTCGTACCCCAGATGCTGCGCGGCACGACCGAATGTGACCTGACCACACGGGTGCTGGGTCAGACGCTGCCCACTCCAGTGCTCCTCGGCCCGGTCGGCGTCCTGCGCCAGCTGCATCCCGAGGGCGAGCTCGCGGTGGCCAGGGCGGCGGAGAAGATGGGAGTGCCGATGGTGCTGAGCACGGCTGCGTCGGTCGCGATGGAGGAGGTCGCCGAGGTGGCGGGCCCCCGGTGGTTCCAGCTGTACTGGCCGAACGACCGCGACCTGGCCGTCAGCTTCCTCGAACGTGCCAAGGCCGCCGGCTACTCCGCGCTCGTGGTCACCCTCGACACGTTCATGCTGGCCTGGCGGCCGCACGACCTCGACAACGCCTACCTGCCGTTCCTGCGGGGTCTCGGCAACCAGAACTACTTCGCCGACCCGGTCTTCTCCCGGAACGCGGGTGAGAACCCCATCCTGTACTGGACGACGCTGTTCGGTAACCCGTCGCTGACCTGGGACGACCTCACGTTCCTGCGCGAGCACTGGGATGGTCCGATCGCGCTGAAGGGCATCCAGCACACCGACGACGCGCGCCGTGCGGTCGACGCGGGCATGGACGGCATCGTCGTGTCGAACCACGGCGGACGCCAGGTCGACGGTGCGATCGCCGCGCTGGACGCGCTGGCCCCGATCACGCATGCCGTCGGCGACCAGATCGACGTGCTGTTCGACAGCGGCATCCGTACGGGCGCCGACGTCGTCAAGGCGCTCGCGCTGGGCGCGAAGGCGGTGCTCCTGGCCCGCCCGTACGCGTACGGGCTGGCGCTCGCGGGGGAGGCGGGGGTACGGCACGTGCTCCGGTGCCTCCTCGCGGACCTCGAGCTCACGCTGCGCCTGTCCGGCCACGCCGACGTCACGTCGCCGTCCCTGGAGATCCTGCAGAACGTCACCTAGCCGCTCTGGTCATACCACGGTATGATGAGTGACTGTGAGTGTACGGAAAGTGACCATCTCTCTCGATCCCGATCTGTACGCTGCCGCGAAGGCCGATGCGGAGCGTAAGGGGACGAGCGTGTCGAGTTGGATGTCCGACGCCGCTGCGGAGAAACTCCGCCAGCAGGCATGGGATGAATACATGGCGTCATACGAAGACGAGTTCGGGGAGATAACGCAGACCGACGTCGATCGGGCGCATCGGGAGACGCTCGTTGAGCGGAACGAAATGCGAAAGAGCGGCTGATGGCCTACATCCTCGACGCCGGGGCCCTGGTCGCGATCGACCGGGATGACCAGACGGTCCACCGGCTGTTGCGTACGGCCGGTGCCAGGCGCACCTCGTGCGCGGTCGTCTCCCAGGTATGGCGCAACGGCGCCGAGCAGGCCAGGCTGGCTCTCGCGCTCAGGGGGATCGAGGTGGTTCCACTGGGCGACGGGATCGATCGCCGGATCGGCGAGCTGTTGCGCGACTCGGGCACCTCGGATGTCGTGGACGGACATGTCGCACTCCTGGCCCGGCCCGGAGATCGCGTCGTCACCTCCGACCCGGACGACCTCGGTCGCCTGCTCAAGACGCGTGGCATCCGAGCCGACATCCACCGGATCTGACGCCATCACGCGGCAGGTCCGGTCGGGCCTGCCGCGTGGATATGTCAGGCGGCGTCGACGAGGATCTCCGGTTCCGTAGCGGGCTGGGAGGCCGGCCCGCGGTTGGGCAGGAGCAGCGTCAGCGCCGCCATGGTCACGACCAGTGCGAGGGCGAGGAAGGTGACCGCCTCCGCCGAGGCGGCGTAGGCGTCGCGCGACGGCCGCGCCCCGAGGCCGCCGAAGAACACCACTCCCAGGATGGCGACCCCGGCCGCGCTCGCGAACTGCTGGACGGTCGTCAGCACCCCCGCCGCCGCGCCGCCGTGAGCGGGCTGGATTCCGGCCAGTACGGCGCCGATCAGCGTCGGCAGGACCAGGCCGTTTCCGAGGCCGACGAAGGCCGTCGGGATGAGCACCCACGCCGGCGTGATGTCCCCGCCCAGCGCCTGCAGTTCGGCGATGAGGATCACCAGGCCGACCCCCGAGATCGAGGCGCCCACGGTCATCACCCGCAGGCCGAACCTCGCGACCAGCGAACGGCCGAGGATGGAGGTCACCGAGAACAGCACGCCCAGCGGCATGAACGTCAGGCCCGCCTCCAGCGGGGACAGGCCGAGGCCGCCCTGCAGGAGCAGCGTGAGCACGAACATGAAGCTCGCGAAGAAGGCCATGAAGGCCGCGTTCACCGGCAGCCCCGCCGCGAACGCGCGGTTGCGGAACAGCGTCAGGTCGAGCAGCGGCTCGCCGCCCCGGCGGGTGAGGTGCAGCTCCCAGCCCAGGGTCGCGGCCAGGACCGGCAGGGACAGCGCCATCGAGACCCAGGTC
>DASQPY010000181.1:0-10985 GCA_035643735.1 Actinoallomurus sp.
CATGCCGCCACGAACGCGTTCGCCTTCGCCAGCTGATCGGTGACGATGACCGGCCGTCCGGAGTAGAGGATCGCGATGCATGTCGTGACGTGCGCGCAGATGTCGCTGAGTTGGCTGGCGTTGTCGCTGCCGAACGCCAGCGTCGACGAGTCGCCCTTGCCCTCGGCGTACGGCGTCTCGCTGCCGACCCAGATGCCGACGTCACCGGAGTACTGA
Organism: Actinoallomurus sp.; assembly: GCA_035643735.1. Lineage (GTDB taxonomy): Bacteria > Actinomycetota > Actinomycetes > Streptosporangiales > Streptosporangiaceae > Actinoallomurus. The sequence continues at coordinate 217 of DASQPY010000181.1, forward strand.
CCCTTCGTCTTGGTCCCGACGTTCTGCAGGGTGATGTTCGTGCCCGCGGCCGCCTGCTGCAGCGCCTGCCAGAACGTCGTGCCGGTCGTGGTCGTCCCGCTGCCGCCCTGCCAGGTGATCGACCATCCGCCGAGCTGGTAGCCGAGGTTGTCCGCGGACTTACCGCCAACGACGATCTTGTACGTGCCGGTCTTGGACAGCGGCAGGACCCCGTTGTTCTTCAGCAGCACCTGCGACTCGCGTACGGCCTGGCGGGCGACGGCGCGGTGGGCGGCCGATCCGACCTGTGGCGTGTACGTGCGGTCGGTGAACGGATGGTTGAACAGGTCGAGGGAGAACTTGGCGTTCAGGATCCGGGTGACGGCATCGTCGACGCGCGCCTGGCTGATGGTGCCGGCGTTGACGCCGTCGACGATGGCGTCGATGGTGCCGGCGTAGTCGTCCGGCACCATGATCATGTCGATGCCCGCGTTCACCGCGGTCCACACCTTGTCCGCGTAGGTCGCTCCGGGCAGTTGCTTGACGCCGCCCCAGTCGCTCACGACGAAGCCCGTGAAGCCGAGCTGTCCCTTGAGCACGCTGTTGATCAGGTAGGCGTTGCCGTGGTCCTTCACGCCGTTCCAGCTGCTGTAGGAGACCATCACCGAGCCGACTCCGGCGTTGATCGCGTCCTGGTACGGCGGCAGGTGGATCGACCGCAGCTCCGTCTCACTGATCCGGGCGTCGCCCTGGTCGATGAGGTAGCCGCTGCCGCCGGTGCCGTACGTGGTGCCGCCGTCGGCGACGTAGTGCTTGGCCGTGGCGAGGACGGAGTTCGCGCCCAGTGACGTTCCCTGGAAGCCTCGGACCGCGGCCTGGGCGAGCGGCCCGACCACCGACGGATCCTCACCGTAGCCCTCGTACGTACGGCCCCAGCGGTCGTCCCGGGGTACGCACACGCACGGGGCGAAGGTCCAGTGGATACCCGTACCCAGGACCTCTTGGCGGGTGACGTCTTCCACCTGCTGGACCAGCGTCGCGTCGCGCGTCGCCCCCATGCCGATGTGGTGCGGGAAGAGCACCGCACCCTGCACGTTGTTGTGCCCGTGGACCGCGTCGACGCCGTAGATGAGCGGGATGCCGAGCCGGCTCTTCAGCGCGTAGCTCTGGTAGTCGTCGACCATGTCGGCCCACTGGGTCGCCGTGCCGCCGGCGCCGTTCGGCCCGCCGCCGCCCCCGCTGAGCACTGAGCCGAGCCCATATGTTGCGATGTCGCTTTTGTTCTTGATGGAGGTGTTGGCCACCTGCACCATCTGACCGGCCTTCTCCTCCAGCGTGAGCTTGGAGAGGCAGTCGGCGGTCGAAGTGCATCCGGCCGCGGCGGAAGCCCGCGGAGCCGGCGTGGGCGCGAGACAGATAACGCTTGCCCCCGCCATGAGCAGGGCGAGGCGAGCAATTACGCGACGCGGGGAAGTCGGTCTCATTCGCTTGGCGGGAACGAACAACATGGCCTCCGCTTCTCCGGCGACGATCCGCGACACTCGGCTCGCCTTCGGCTGACCGTCCGGCCCGAGGCGCTGCTCTCCTGGCCGGACGGTGACGTCGATCACACGTTTGTTGTGATCGACAACATATGTCTGCGAGATTCCTTCCTCAAGGCCGACGAGGCTGGAAGTTCCCTAGGCGTGGTAACAATTTCGGTGTGGTCGAGAGGTGTGGTCAGGGAGTCGGGTCGGTGAACCGGCCGCCGTAGATGTCGCTGTTGCCGAACGTCGAGGGACAATCGGTGGCCGGTTTGGGGCGCGCCGTCGGGTTACCGGCTTCGAGCGATGCTCGGTAGCGGTCGATGGCGGGGCAGTCGGCGGCGTTGCGGGCGTCGTTCCAGACGCCGACGACTCCGTCGCGGGTGGCCGCCGCGTAGACGTAGTCACCGATGAACCCGGCCTGCAGGTCATTCTGTGCGGTGCCACGAGGGTCGCCCGGCACGCCACGGTGGAGTTCGGAGAACGCGCCGGGGGTCCCGCCGGTGATGTCGGCGTGCAGGACGACGCCGAGCATTGAGCGCGGTGACGTGGTGTCCTGGCGGAACGGTGTGGTGTAGGCGTTGTAGACCACGTAGGCGTCCTTGCCGTTGGGGGACAAGGCCGGTGCGGTGTAGACGGGACGGTCGCCCGCCCGGATCCCGATGGCGGACGGCGTGCTCCAGGTGTCGCCGCCGTCCCGGGAGACGATCATCATCAGCTTCTCGTTGTTGAGGCCGTCGCGTCCGTCGGCCCACGTCATGATGACTTCGTTGGTCGCGTCCGTACCGCTGGGGGCCCCATTGGCGATGTCGACGCTGGGTCCGGCGGCGAGGTCGACGCGCGGACCGGCGAGGCCGTCCATGACCGGCCGGCCGATCACCGGATCGATGACGCCGGGTTCGGTCACGGGCGCGATCAGGGTCGGGCCGGTCCAGTGCTCGCCGCCGTCGGCGGAGCGGTACATGGTCTCGAAGCTCTGTCCGCCCCGAGAGGCGATGCCGAAGACCAGGACGTTGCCCGTGCTGTCGGTGCGGACGGTGCAGCCGTCCGGTTGGCTGTTGATCCCGTTGTCGGTTGCCGGGCTCACCTGCTTGACGGTCCAGGAGTCACCGCCGTCGGTGGACCGGGCCACCTTGAGCGGTGTCGGCAGTGCCTGTCCCTGACTGTTGCTGCGGAAGTCGGACCAGCAGACGTAAACGTTGCCGAAGAACGTGCTGGAAGCGGCATTGTCGGCCCAAATCTGCTCCTTGTCGGAGAACGTGGTCTGGGACTGGGGGGAGACGACGGTCGGGGCGGTCCAGTGCGCCCCCTGGTCGTCGGTACGGGAAACGGCCACGGCTTCGAAGCCGCGGAAGGTGGCGTCGGAGCGCTGGGTGCCGGTGTTCGCGGCCAGGTTGGCGTAGTACAGCCGGGAGCCGTTGTTCCAGCCGAACTTGCCGTTCGCGCCTCGCCGTGGCCCGAACGCCACGGCCGGGTCTCCGCCGGAGGAGAGCCCCGCCTCGTGGTAGCCGGGCAGGGTGCCGATAGGCCCTTCATGCGGAGTGCACGCGGCTGGGCCGAGACAGTCGCGCGCGGTCCAGCCGGTGTAGGTGGGCTGGGTGAAGGAGCTTCCGCCATTGCCGGAGAAGTAGACCCCGGAGGTTCCCACGTCCGGGGTGAACGGGCAGGTGGTCGGGTCGCCGGCGGCGCAGCCCTCGTCGTCGATCTCCTCGTTCGCGCCCGCCGCGACCACGGAGGGCGCGTGCGCGTCGATGGCGACCGCAGGCTCGTTCTGTTTGTTCTGAGAGAACGTTCCCGGCGGGCTCCCGTTGGTGACGAGGGTGTCGCCGCTGCCGGCGGCGGCGAACGCTGGCGTCATCACCGTCATCAGCGCCGCCATGGCTGCGGCGATGGACGCGGTGCGTGTCCGTGCGCGAACCTTCATCCGTCCTCCAGGTCACGTCCGCAATACCACCTGCAGCGCCTGGGGGATCCGTTGTGTTACACAGGCGCCGGCACGGAGATCGTGGCAGGAGGCCAGAGCCAGGGCAGTGTGACCCCAGTGGCCGAGAAAGCCGTGGGTGTCAGTGGTGCGGACCTCACGTTCCCGGACCGAGCCGGTTCATCGAGGAGAGGTTCCACGGAATCGGTAGCTCCCAAGGCCTGCTCGTGCTCGCTCTCGCGGCACGCTCGACACCGCGAAAAGGATTCCTCAAGACATAAACGGCAGATCATGCCCAAAAGGCCGGATTAATTTAGTTATTCCGATCCGGCGGCCGGCATGTGACGATTCGCCCGTCGTATCCATCCCCCGCCAGCTTTGAGGAAACGCCAATGTCACGACGCGTGACCGGGACCATACTGGGCGGGTTGATCCTCGCCATGGTCCCCTTCCTTTCAACTGCGGCAAACGCCGCACCCCAGGCCGCTGCGGCTTCCGTCTCCCACCCGTTCCACCACTCCTGCGCCACGGTGAAGTCGGGTCGGGCGAGCTGCAATGCCCTCGTACGCAGCGACATCGCCCAGAGCGCGGCGGCTCTCGCGCAACAAGCGGCCACCCCATCCGGGCTCTCGCCAGCGAACCTGCAGAGTGCCTACAAGCTGCCGTCTTCCACAGCCGGATCCGGCCAGACGGTCGCGATCGTCGACGCCTATGACGCCCCGACCGCCGAAGCGGACTTGAACGTGTACCGCAGCCAGTTCGGACTCGGCGCCTGCACCACGGCCAACGGCTGTTTCAAGAAGGTCGACCAGAACGGTGGCACGTCCTACCCGAGGAAGGACGGGGGCTGGGCGCAGGAGATCTCCCTGGACCTCGACATGGTCTCCGCGGTCTGCCCCAACTGCAAGATCGTTCTCGTCGAGGCGAAGACCAACTCGTTCGCCAACCTGGGCACCGCCGAGAACACCGCGGCGAGTCTCGCGAACGTCATCAGCAACAGCTACGGCGGGTCGGACGCCTCTGACGCGACCTACGGCTCGTACTACAACCATCCGGGCAAGGCCATCACGGTCAGCTCCGGTGATGCCGGCTATGGCGTGGAGTACCCGGCCTCGTCCCACTACGTGACCGCGGTGGGCGGCACCTCGCTGCGCACCGCGAGCACCAGCCGCGGCTGGAGTGAGACCGCGTGGAGCGGCGCGGGCAGTGGCTGCTCGGCGTACAACACCGCGCTGACCGGCCAGTCCGGCCTCACCGGCTGCTCCAAGCGGGCGGTCGCCGACGTCTCCGCCGTGGCCGACCCGGCCACCGGCGTCGCCGTCTACGACAGCACCGCCTACCAGGGCCAGAGCGGCTGGATGGTCTTCGGCGGCACCAGCGTCGCCGCGCCGATCATCGGTGGTGTGTACGGCCTGGCCGCCAACGCCGCGAGCATCGACAACAACTACCCGTACGCCCACGCAGGCTCGCTCTTCGACGTCACCTCGGGCAGCAACGGCAGCTGCACCACCACCAAGTGGTGCACCGCCGGCACCGGCTGGGACGGCCCCACCGGCCTCGGCACCCCGAACGGCACCGGAGCCTTCTGAGCGAACAAGACCCCTGATCGAGTCGCGGGCCCGTCACTTTTGTGGCGGGCCCGCACCCGTATGCGCCTGCGTCGACTGGTCGGCCGGAGCCTACCGGACGGTCGCGGATGTGACAGCGCGCGTGCGGGCGTCGGTGTAGTGGGCGAGGCCGTCGATGGTGCGGTGGCGCCGACGGTGGCGATGACTTCACGTACGTGGATTCGGACAGGAGACGACACTGACCCGCGCGACCGTACAGACCGTGCGCATTCGTGGCACCAGGGGAGAGGCGGACAGCCGTTGCCCTGCGTTCCCCTGGCATCGGGCCGTCCGGGTCGGACGCTCCGGCGGACGGCACCTCGCTCGCCGGCGCATTCCGATCTTGCTGCGCCCTGACATGCACTGTTGTGTCGAATGCGTGAGGTGGCGGAGTCGGGCGAGAGCGGCGTCATGTCCGCCGGCGTCGGTCGGCGCGGGCAGGCGACGGTGAGAGCCGAGCCCGCGGATGACGCGTCGGATGAGGTAAGGGCGGAGGCCCGGCGACTGTGGGCGGCCCCGGTCGACGTGTCCGCCGCAGTGCTCGCCGCGCAGCATGGCGACGAAGATTCCTTCCGGGTGATCTACCGTGCCGTGCAGCCCGGCCTGTTGCGGTATCTGCGGGTACTCGTGGGTGAAGACGCCGAGGATGTGGCCTCCGAGGCGTGGTTGCACATCGCCCGCGACCTCAGGTCGTTTCAGGGCGATTCCGACGGGTTCCGCGGCTGGGCGGCGACGATCGCCCGCCACCGCGCGCTGGACCATCTGCGCCGCCAGCGTCGCCGGCCCGGCCCGAGCGTCCCGATCGAGCAACTGACGGACCGTCCGGGTGATGACGACACCGCCGGGTCCGCGCTCGAGGTGTTGAGCACCGACACGGCGCTCGCGCTGATCGCGCGGCTGCCTCGCGATCAGGCCGAGGCGGTGCTCCTGCGCGTGGTGATGGGACTGGACGCGAAGGCGGCCGGGCGTGTGCTCGGCAAGCGGCCCGGGGCCGTACGGACGGCGGCCTACCGCGGGCTGCGCAGGCTCGCCACCTTCCTCGAACACCCGGACGTGCCCCCTCGGTCAGGAGACGGCGACATGGCGACACCGATGTGAAGAACCGGAGGAGTGACACCAATCGAGGCTTCGACGCTGACGGACGTGAGATGAGCATGCACCGATCCCGCCGAGTCGGCCGTAGCGCCGCGCAGCGACTGCTGCGTGGTGAAACGGCCGGTCCGGATCACCTCGCCGAGCTGCTCGCCACCGCGGCCACCCCGGCCGAGCGTGACGAGCTCCTCGGCGAGGAGGCGGCCGTGTCCGTCTTCCGGGAGGCCCATCTCCTCCCCGCTCTTCCGCTACGGAGGCAATCGATGATCAAGACAGCTTTGGCGAAACTTCTCACGCTCAAGGTGGCCGCCGCGGCGATCACCGTCACCGGGGCCGGCGGCGTCGCGCTCGCCGCCGGCACCGGACACCTGCCCGGCTCCGTGAGCGGCGGCACCACGCCGACCGCCCACCCGACGCCCACCCACACCGCAGGGACCCACCACACCGCCAAGCCCTCGGCGACTCGCGATGGGCATCCCGGCGCCGACCCGTCCCCGTCTCTGGCCGGCCTCTGCCACGCCTACCGCGCCGGCGCCGGCGACAATCCCGGCAAGGCGCTCGACAACCCGGCCTTCACCCACCTGATCACCGTCGCCGGTGGGAAGGACAAGGTCGCGGCCTACTGCACCGCCCTCCTCAAGACCCATCCCGGCAAGGGCCGGGCCTCCTCCCACCCGACTGGAGCGCCGACCACGCACCGGACCGGCGCGCCGACGACGCACCCGACCGGTCGCCAGACGGCGCATCCGGCGACGTCCACCCATCCCGTCCACTAGGGGGACCCTCTCCTCCGGACGGGCGGCGGACCCCACCCTGCCCGCCGCCCGTCCGGTCACCAGCCTCGCAGCGCGGATCCGTGGATCAAGAAAGATGACCGTAGACGATGATGTTGTTCGAGTAATGGCCGGACTCCCGGTCGAACGATCCTCCGCACGTGATGAGGCGGAGTGCCGGATAGCCCACGCGGCCGTACACCTTCTGCGTGGGAAAGCCGGTCTTGGGCACGGCCTCCACCGAGTCGACGCGGAACGTCGCTGTGCTTCCGTCCTCGCGCTCGACGCGTACGACGTCGTCAGGGCGCAGTTTCCCGAGCCGGAAGAAGACCGCCGGTCCTCGGGTGGTGTCGACGTGGCCGGCGATGACGGCCGCGCCCTTCGCGCCCGGTGTCGGTCCGAAGCGGTACCACCCGGCCTCCTGCGCTCGGGAGAGTGGGGGCACCTCCAGCGAGTGGTCGGGGTTGAGTCCGAGCGGCATCAGCGCGGTGCTGACCCCGATCTTCGGGATGTCCAGCCGGACCGGTGTCGAGGATCGCAGCGGCGCGGCTTGCGCCGGAACCGACGGCAACGGCCGAGCGGCCGATGGTGGTGGCTCCGGCGGACCGGAACGTCCGGCACGGTCAACGACTACGAGGACGGTCAGGGCGACGCCGGCGACGGCCACCAGCACGATGCCGGCCATGAGCGGCCCGCGGCGGTGGGGTCTGGTGGTGCGATCCATGGCCATCCTCGCAGTTTCGTTTTTGTGGACATAGAGCGTAAACGGCCATCGCATCAGAAGCGTCACATCTAGGCACATTCATTTACAGACAGCACGAGAGCACCATGCCACTCGCATCCCTGGACCGCGCCACCGCCGGGCGGTCGCCCGCCATCCGGCGGCAGCGTGACCGGGACGGTAAGCGCAGCCTGCCGCCTGTGGATCCCGAGCGCCTGAAGGTGACCGTGCTGATCCCGGCCCACAACGAGGCGAATCAGATCACGGAGACGATCGCGTCGCTCAAGAGCCAGCGACGACGACCAGATCGTGTGCTGGTGATCGCCGACAACTGCTCGGACCCCACCGCGGGACTCGCACAACTGTGCGGCGCGGAGGTGATCGGTACCCGGAACAACCGGCACAAGAAGGCCGGTGCGCTCAACCAGGTCCTCCAGCGGCTCCTGCCGATCCTCGGCGTGGAGGACGCGGTGCTCGTCATGGACGCCGACTCGGCGCTGGATCCGGGGTTCATCCAGCACGGGGTGGACTACCTCGCTACCGGACGGTACGCCGCGGTCGGCGGGACCTTCACCGGCAAGCCCGGCGGCGGCATCGTCGGCATGTTCCAGCGCAACGAATACGCCCGGTACGCGCGCGACGTGCGCCGGCTCAGCGGTAAGGCACTCGTCCTGACCGGCACCGCGACCCTCTTCCGCGCGCTGACCCTGCACGAGGTCGTCGCCGCCCGCCAATGCGGCCGGCTGCCCGGCCGGAACCACGTCTACGACGTACGCGTGCTCACCGAGGACAACGAGCTCACGCTGGCGATCCTGCACCTCGGTCTGCGCATCCTGTGCCCACGGGAGTGCACCCTCACCACGGAGGTCATGTCGACGTGGCGTGAGCTGTGCCGCCAGCGGCTGCGCTGGAAACGAGGGGCGCTGGAGAACCTCGCCGACTACGGATGGACCCACGTCACCCGCGCCTACTGGGGGCGCCAGCTGCTTTCCCTCATCGGGATCATCGTGACCTTCACGTATCTGATGACGATCGGTTATTCCGTTGCCTGGCTCGGCGGGATCCGCCTGAGCCCCCTGTGGACGGCGGTGACCCTGATCTTCATCACCGAACGGGTCGTCACCGTACGGAGCCGTGGCCCTGCCCAGATGGCCATCGCGGCTCTCCTCCTCGTCGAAATGACCTTCGACGTGTTCCTCCAAATGGTTCAGGCCAAGGCTTTCTGGGAGGCGGCCTGGCGCAAAGAAAGGAAGTGGTAGCGATGTACAGCAATCCTGTCGGCGGAGTCGCGGCCGGATTCGGCGGAGCCGCGGCGGCAGCGCCCTGGCTGGGCGTGCAGGCCATCTGGGTCGGCCTGGCGGCCTTCACCGCCGTCTCCGCGGCGCTCGCGATCAAGCGGATCATGCCCAAGCGCGAGCACTGATCGACCGATTGACGGTCCGGGCCCGCGGGTCCGGACGGCATTGGGGCGGGGCCCGCGGCGTTCGTCGAATACGCCCGGGCCCTTCATCGTGCCCGCTCACAAGCCACCTGCACGACGACTGAATCCCATGCCGAGCAGAAACTGAACCATCTCGATGAGATGGCACACGCCGTGCCATCACGGTCTGCCTCGGTCTCCCCTCCTTCTGCGACGTGGCCGGCCGGTTCACCTGACCGGAAATCGATACGGCCGTACGGCGTGATGTTGTTGCTTGTCTGAGCCGTACGAGCGCGGTGATGTAGGAGACGTTGAACATGCGCTGCAGATGAATGACGGTCTCGACGTCTTCGACTTTTGGTCCTGCGTCCAGAGATTCCAGTGCTCGGCGGATCCCTTCTTCGGGCATCCAGGCCGGTCAGCGCCGATGCGGCGAACAGCACCGGCAGGATCAGGATCGCGTACCAGGGCAACCCGCTGGCGGCGCCGCTCCCGGCCAGGACCAGCACGGCGATCTCCGTGGCCGTGTCGAAGCCGAGGCCGAACAGCAGCGCGAGTCGCCGCTGAGGCTGCGGCGATCGATTCAGCCGGGATCCGATAGTGGGTGCGGTGCCTAATCTGAGCCGGGATTACCGGGGCGTGCACGATGCCGGTCGGGCTGCTGGTAAGTGCCGTCTCTCAGGCCTCCGACAGCGGCGCGCCGAATCGGTCACCAGGCTTCGGCGGGCGGCCGAACGAGATGGAGCAGGCGGTGGATGGTGGAGTCCGCGAGCCGGTATCTGCCGCGGTCGCTCCAGGCCGCCGGGCAGATGCGGCCGGTGACGCCCGAATCGACGGCCGGAGCCGTCCAAGAGCGGCTGTCGAATACAGGCTCATCGAGGAATCGAGGCGATGGTGGTCGCGAGTCGCCGCCACCGGTGATGGCGATGCCAGAAGATCGCGCCGGCCACCCGAACTGCGATGGGAGTGAGAGCGCCTGCCTCCAGCTCGACGATGTCGGTGTATCGGCAGCTTGCTGCGTCAATGGGTTCGACGCGCAGGGTGTGGGTCCGGGGCGCAGCATCAGTAGCCACACCTGGTCGGCCGGAAGCGGCAGCACGCTGTCGCGGATCACCCGGCGGCCGTTGTGCGGCTGATCTGGCGAGGCCGCTGATGGCCGCGGCGAGCCGAACTGTGACGCCATTCGCCCGAGCATTGAGTGCGCCTCAGGCCGTTGCGGCCGTGAACGGGCCCGGCTCGCGGCTGGTCACCGGATCTTGCTCGGGCTGCGTCTGCGCGGTCGGACCTGATCCGCTCCGGCGTCGAGCGCGCCGCGAGCGCCCTGCTGCCGTGTGTAGGGGAAGAACGCGAACGTCTCCCCGACGACGGTCGTGATCGCACTGCGGGCGGAGGCGTTGCTCGCCTCGGCGTGGCGTGAACGGAGCCGGACGGCGCGACGTCTGGAACGATGGCCGTCGTGTCTGGACGGGGCGCCGACGCGGCGTGGAGTGACGAAGCGGACCTGCCGCCCCCGGATTGGGGGCGGCCACCGATGGCGGCCGGTCCACGGACCGTGGTGGGCGGTGTACTCATCACCGCGCTTCTGATGGCGTGCCGATGGCTGGTCGCTCCCCACCTGCGCCTCCCGCGCCTGCAGGGGTGGGCGACCGTGTTCGTGGCGATCTGCGTGCAGGCGCTGCCGTTCCTGGTTTTCGGCGCGGCTGTCTCGGCCGCGATCGCGTCGTTCGTCCCGG
>DASQPY010000182.1:0-4142 GCA_035643735.1 Actinoallomurus sp.
CAAGGCGGCCATCCCCGGCCTGAGCGACACCATGCTGGCCGAGCGGCTGCGCACTCTGGAGGCCGACGGGATCGTCGAGCGCCGGGTGATCCCCTCCTCGCCGGTCCAGGTCGAGTACCACCTCACGAAGAAGGGGCTCGACCTGGAGCCGGTCCTGGAGGCGGTGCTCTCCTGGTCGCACAGGTGGATCCCGCTGTGACCCTCACACCGTGCGGGTCGAGGTCGTGAACGGCCCGCTCAACCTGAACCACTGGACCGGCTGATCCCGGCGGTCCCGGCGGACGGGGCGTGGTCCCGCCACGCCGGGCGGCAGCGGCAGGTCGGTACGTCAGGCGTTCCACGCCTTGGTGAACTCCGCCTGGTTGATCTTGCCGTCGTTGTCCTGGTCGGCGTGGCTGAAGATCGAGTCGATGTCGTCGCCGCTGACCTGCTCGCGGCGGGCGGTCATGGCGAGCTTGAACTCCACGGCGGTCACGTAGCCGTCGCCGTCGTAGTCGAACTCCTGGAAGGTCTTGGCGGCGTCGTCGTCGGGCATGGTCACGGGGGACTCCTGGGTTCGCGATGCTGCGGCGTCTGATGAAAGCACACAAAGTTATCCCTGCATGCGAAAACGGCGGCCGGTGGGCCTGTCGCCCACCGGCCGCCGGTCACGCCCTGCGGGTCAGCTGCACGGCCCTTCGTCGCTCCAGACGTCGGCCTTCCCCGGAGTCTCGCCCTGGGTCCACCACTTGGCCTTGTACGTGTGCTTCGTGTAGCTGACCTCCATGCCGCCGGTGTAGACGGCCGAAGCACTCCACGCCGACGCCGTGCAGGCACCCGGGGTGGGGTCGGTCGGCGGGGGAGGCGGGGTCGCGCCGCCGAACCTCGCGGTGAACTTCGTGAAGTCCCAGGCGCCCTGCGCGACGCTCGAGCAGGTGCCGGAGGTCTGCCCGTTGTTGTCGGGCGTGCCGCACTGCCGGTCGCGGTTGACCGACCAGTACGTGTAGCGGGACAGTCCGTGCGAGGTGGCGTAGTCCAGCACGGCCTGGAAGTCGGCCTGCCGGAAGTACTCGCCGGTGTCGGACCGGCCGTTCATCAGCGAGACGCCCTCACGGGCGTACGCGGTGGCGCTGCTCCAGCCGAACGTGCTCATCAGCGTGGTGTGGAAGCCCTCCAGCGCGCTGATCTGCGCCGCCGAGCCGTTGAACCCGCCGTCGAACGGCATGATCGCGTAGTTGGCGGGCGTGAAGCCCTGGCTCTTGGCTTCGGCCAGCATCTGCTTGCCGAACCAGCCGGTGCCCTCACTCGTCGGCGTACCGGCCGTGGTGACCGAGACGTAGAGGCCGGGGTTGTTCTGCTGCAGGATCTTCGCCGCGCCGATCTCGTTGTGGATCGCGGCCGTGTTCTCGTACTCGGGCTCCTCAAGGTCGAAGTCGATCGCCTTGAGCCCGTACTTGGTGATCACCTGCTGGTACGCCGCCGCGGTCGAGGACGGGTCGCCGCACGTCTGTCCGAGCTTCGTGCCGCCGTACCCGCCGGCCGAGACGGTCACGTCCCCGCCGGCGGCGCGGATGCCGTCGATCATCGACTTGGCCTGCGTGTCGGAGGAGACGGGGTGGCTGCCGTCCCAGGTAGGGCTGCAGCCTCCGCCGCTCGGGGCGAGGATGAACGCGAGCTGGAACGACTTCTGCCCGGTCGCGCTCATCACCGGGCCGAGGGCCGGCGGGCTGTTGTCGAACGGCATGACGTACGGTGCCGCGCCGTACCAGTTGCCGCCGAGCGCCGCGGCCGCCGTGGGTTCACCCGCGGCGGCCTGGCCGGCGACGCTCAGGGCGGAGACGGTGCCGAGCGCCACGGTGATCGTCGTGACCGCGGTGGCGACGAGCCTGCGCCGCCGTCCGGCGATGCGTGCCTTCCATCGCATGTCGTTTCTCCTTCCGGGGGGTTGACGTACGGACCGGCCGTAGTCCTGGCGGGGACCGAACCGGGGGTGGAAGCGGCTTAAGCTTCTCTTAGGAAACCTTCCTATTGGATATTCGGGACAGTACCCCCGAAGGCGGCGATTGAAGCGGCGTACGGAGAAGTTGCCGGGGAATCTCGGGAACGGGCCTCGGCCGGAACCGGCCGGGCGAGTGCCCGGGGGGCATCCTCAGTGACCGATCGGCGCCCATCGCACGTACCCTCGGCGGGATCCCTGTCTCTCCCCGCGACGGAGACGTTCTTGAGCGTTATGACAGCGGCGGCGCCGGTCACCGAGCGCCGATCCGCCACTCTGGCCGTGCTGTCCCTGGCCCAGTTCCTCATCGCCCTCGACTACTCGATCATCTACATCGCCCTGCCCAGCATCTCCGGCGACCTGGGCCTGGCGCCGGCACTCGCCCAGTGGGTCATCAGCGCGTACGCGGTCCTGTTCGCCGGGTTCCTCGTCGTCGGCGGGCGGCTCGCGGACCGGATCGGCGCGGCGCGTCTCTTCGTCGCCGCCATCATCATGTTCGGGATCGCCAGCGCCGTCGGAGGCGCGGCCCAGGACGGCACCGTGCTCCTGGCCGCGCGCGCCTCCCAGGGGCTCGGCGCGGCACTCCTCCAGCCGGCCGTGTTGGGCCTCATCGGCACGACCTTTCCCGCAGGGCCGCAGCGCAGCAGGGCACTGGCGGTCTGGGGATCGGTCGGAGCGTCGGGGCTCGCCGCCGGCGCCATCCTCGGCGGCCTGCTCACCACGGCGTCGTGGCGGCTCACCTTCGTCGTCAACGTCCCGCTCACGCTCCTGTGCGCACTGGGCGCGGCGGTCTGGGTCGGCTCGGACCGCGAGTACGTCCCGGCGGGCCGGATCCCGATACTCGCCTCGGTGCTCGGCACGGGCACCGTCCTCACCCTCGTCCTCGGCCTCACGCTCGGTTCCGGCCACGGGTGGGGGGCGACGCCGACCCTCGCCTGCCTCGGTCTCGCCGTCGCGCTGTTCGCGGGGTTCGTTCGCAACGAGAAGGCCTCGGTCAACGTTCTGATCGAGCACGTGCTGCGGCGTACGCGCTCGCTGCGGTCCGGTGCGCTGGCGACGGCGCTCTACATGGCGAGCGTCGGGTCCGAGTTCTACCTGCTCACCCTTCTCCTGCAGTCGATGAAGGGGTACACGCCCTTCGAGGCGGGGCTGGCCTTCCTCCCGCTGGCCGTCATGGTCACCGCGGGCGGCACCACGGCGGGGCGGGTCGTGCACCGGCTGGGAGCCGGCAGGGCCCTCGTCGCCGGATTCGCCATCGCCACGGCCGGCCTGCTCTGGCTCGCCCTCGCCCTGCACGGGGACTCGTACGCCGCCGACCTGCTGCCGGGTCTGGTCCTCAGTGGGTTCGGGCACGGGATCATCTACACGTCGATGTTCATCATCGGCACGCACGACGTGCCGTCCGCGCACCAGGCCACGGCAGGTGCGCTGCTGACCACGTCCCAGTACCTGTCCGGGGCGGTCACCGTCGCGGTGCTGACGCTCACGCTCGGCGCGTCGCCCGACGAGGCGAGCTTCCGTATCGCGTTCCTCCTCACCACCGCCGCGGCCGCCTCGGGGATGGTCCTCGCCGGGACACGGCGCGGATGACTCAGGCCTCGGCCCGCGCGTAGGTGGCCTTCGTTCACGGCTTCGATCGAACACCTGTTTGAACCGGCGCGTACACTGGCTCCATGACGCTTGCGCTCCAGGGCTCGCTGCTGGACTGTGCCGACGAGGTCGGCCTGGGTGAGCTCGGCTCGTCGGTGCGGCGCACGGTCCTCGACCGCGGAGCCTGGATCGATCTGCGGCCGGGCTGGCTCACCGGCTCCGACACGCTCTTCGACCACCTCGCCGACACCGTGCCGTGGCACGCGGAGAGACGGCAGATGTACGACCGCGTCGTCGAGGTCCCGCGGCTCCTGAAGTTCTACGACGAGGACGAGGAGCTCCCCGACCCCGTTCTCCTCGCCGCACGTGAGGCGCTCAGCGCGCACTACGCCGACGAGCTCGGCGAGCCGTTCCGTACGGCCGGGCTGTGTCTCTACCGCGACGGCGCGGACAGCGTGGCCTGGCACGGCGACCGGATCGGGCGTGGCAGCACGGAGGACACCATGGTCGCGATCGTCTCGGTCGGCGCGCCCCGCGGCCTGCTGCTCCGCCCGCGCGGCGGCGGCCGGGCGCTGCG
>DASQPY010000183.1:0-5357 GCA_035643735.1 Actinoallomurus sp.
ACCTCCGAGCCGTCCGGGGTGACCGCGACCGACTGGGGCAGCTTCCCGACCCCGATCTCCGCCACCACCTTGCGGCTCGCCGTGTCGACCACCGAGACGACGTTGTCGTTCATCTGCGCGACGTAGACCATCGAGCCGTCCGGCGTGACGTCCACGGCCCACGGCTGGTCACCGGCCGCGATCCTGCCGCGTACCCTGCCGGTCGCCGCGTCGATCACCGACACCCGCCCGGCGGGCGGCTCCGCCACGTACAGGCGCCTGCCGGCCGGGTCGACCGCGATCCCCTGCGGACCCGCCGGGGCGCGGATCGCGCGCACCACCTTGTCCTCGGCGGCGTCGATCACCGAGACGCCGCCCGCGTGGGTGACGTAGGCCCTCGCGCCGTTCCTGCTGAAGACGACCTGCCGGGGGGCCGTACCGACGTGGATGTTGCGCACCACCTGGTCGGTCGCGGTGTCGATCACCGCGACGACGGCCGAGCCGCCGGCGCCGGTGTTGCCGCCGGTCACCGTCGCGTACACCTTGCGGCCGTCAGGGGAGACCGCCACGTCCTGGGGATAGGGGCCGACGTGCACCGACAGCGAGGTGTGCGTGACCGCGTCCACCGCGAGCACCCCGTACTGACCGGTGTTGGCGATGTAGAGCTTCTTGCCGTCGGGGGTGGCCACCACACTCTGCCCGGCGTCGGTCGAGATGTCCTTCCCGATGACCGTACGGCTCGCCACGTCGACCGTGGAGACGCTGTAGCCGCCGGCCAGCGCGACGTACGCCCGGTAGTCCCCGCCCGCGCGCCTGGCCTGCGACCGCGATGGCTGGGACTGGGAGCCGTAGGTCCACTTCGGGCCGCCGAGCGGGCTGTTGGACGGTGTCGGCCGTCCCGGTGACCCGGCGCGGCTCAGCGCCGACCCGGCCGGGACGGCCAGGACGACGAGGCCCGCCACGCCGCCCGCCGCCAGGAGGAGCCGCCGCCGTGAAATCTGCTTTCGCACGTCGAAATCCTTATCGTCCGCCGGTTCGGCCACGCGGCCGCGGCCGCGGGCCCTTCTCCTGCCGTGGAGGCGCCTGGTCCGCGCCGGGGAAGATCGGCGCTGGCAGCGTCGCCACGTCGCGCACCGTCTCCTCCAGCCGGCGCTTGGTCCCGGGCAGGCGCGGCGGACGGGGTCCGCCCGGCAGGCCCAGAGCCGAGGTCAGGTCGCCGAACGCCGAACGCCGCCAGCCGCTCAGGTTGGGGACGCGCACTCCGGTGAGCCGCTCGAGGAGACGCAGCGTCGAGGTGTGGTCGAAGGACTCGCGCGCCACCCAGCCACCCTGCGTCCAGGGGGAGACGAGGATGCAGGGCACGCGGAAACCGCCGCCGACCGGCAGCTCCTGCACGAACTCGTCGGCCGCGCCCGCCGGGGGTACCGGGGGAGGCACGTGGTCGAACAGCCCGTCGTTCTCGTCGTAGTTGAGGATGAAGAGCGTCTTCTTCCACACGTCCGGGTTGGACGCGATGGCGTCGATCTTGCTCGCAACGTAGTCGGCACCGGCCGCCGGCGTGTAGTCCGGATGCTCGGACTGGTAGCTCGTCGGGATGATCCATGAGACGGCCGGCAGCCGGTCGTGCGCTGCGTCGTACTCGAACCGGTCCGCCGGGTAGGTACGCAGGGCGTTCCGGAACAGCGGGGACGACGTCGGGGCACTCTGGAACGCGTCGAAGTACTCCAGGACGTTGCAGCCGTAGTTGTCGACCTCCTGGTAGACCTTCCAGCCCACGCCCGCCTCGGTCAGCGCCTCCGGATAGGTCTTCCAGCGGTACGGGACCGGGTCGGTGTTGTTGATGACCGGCCCGCCCTGCGTGCCGCCCGGGTCGATCGTGCCGCTCATCAGGTAGAGGCGGTTCGGCCAGGTCGGCCCCATCACCGAGCAGAAATAGCGATCACAGACGGTGAACGACTCCGCGAGCGCGAACTGGAACGGGATGTCCTCACGCGTGTGGTAGCCCATGACGTACGGGCCGTTCACGCCGTCGGCCGCCCGGTGGGCCGGCAGCCAGTTGTCCATCTTCCCGTTGTTCCAGGCGTTGTGCTGCACCGACCACGCGTGACTGGTCGAGGGGATCGCCTGCGCGCTCGTGCTCCGGGTGTCCGGATGGAACGGCAGGATGTAGCCGGCCGGGTTGACCACATCGGGCTGGTAGAAGACCGACCTGCCGGTGCTCAGGGTGAGCGCGTCCGGGGCGGAGAAGCCGCGTACGCCCGGAAGAGTGCCGAAGTAATGGTCGAACGACCGATTTTCCTGCATAAGAATGACGACATGCTTGATGTCGGTGAGTTTCCCCCTCACGCCCCCGGATATGCCGGCCATCGCCCGGCGTACGTTGGGCGGTAGGAACTCCGCGGCGAATGTCGCCGCCGCCATCGCGCCCGCCGCACTGAACAGGCGGCGACGGGTCAGGTCCGGCATCTGGCACGCTCCCATCCGGCAGGAAATCTTGAAAACACCTTCAGCAAAATGGCGCATCGAGTGGGGCGGGCGCAAATTGGGCCGGATGGACGGTAACCGGTGGTCATTTAGGCGGACACTAGGGATAAGTGTCGTCATCTAGCACCGTGAGCGCGGCGCAGGCCTGCCCTGACGTGCACCTCAGCCTGGTTCGCCGCGGTGGCGGGCTGTCCGAACACCGACGTGGATTTCTCCGACGGATATGGTCATGAATGCTTGAGTAACGGTGCGGTGGGCGATACCCGGCCCGTAGACGGGCGGGAGTCCGGTGACGCGCGTCACTTGTGCCGCACGGCGCCGGAGGGCGTGAATACCTCGCGACATCGGGGGCAGGGCTCGAAGCAGTGAACGATGCTCGGGTAACCCATCAAGGAGAGGTTCCAACCTCATGAGCACGCAGCTTCAGGGCAAGACGATCGCGTTCCTCGTCGCTCAGGACGGTGTCGAGCAGGTCGAGCTGACCGAGCCGTGGAAGGCGATCGAGCAGGCGGGCGGAACGCCCCGCCTCATTTCCACCAAATCCGGTCACATCCAGGGCCGCAACCACCTGGAGAAGGGCGACACCTTCCCGGTCGACGCGACGCTCGACGAGGTGTCGGTGGATGACTTCGACGGTCTGGCGTTGCCCGGGGGAGTCGCCAACCCCGACTTCCTCAGGACGAACGAGACCGCCGTCGCCTTCGTGCGAGGGTTCTTCGACGCGGGCAAGCCCGTCGCGGCGATCTGCCACGCGCCGTGGACGCTGGTCGAGGCCGACGTCGTACGGGACCGCACGCTCACGTCGTGGCCGAGCGTCAGGACCGACCTGCGCAACGCCGGCGCCACCTGGGTCGACGAAGAGGTCCAGGTCTGCACCGCCGGGCCGAACACCCTGGTGACCAGCCGTAAGCCCGACGACCTCAAGGCGTACTGCCAGGAGGCCGTCGAGGCGTTCGCCGCCGGCTGACGAGGACGGGCCCGGGGAGTCAGGACTCCCCGGGCGTCCCGCCGGCGACCTGGCCGTCGTCGACGGCCTCGCGGTGCGGGGGCGCGGTCGAGGGCCGTCGGGAGGGCGGCCATGTGCCGCCGCAGACCCGGCGCCCATGCCTTCGCGAAGCCGGTCCGCCGTACTCGCCGTCCTCCAGGGACCTTCCCGCACCGTGACGTGGCCCGATGCGCCGGAGCCGGCCCCGGTCCGGCCGGACCCCTGTCCAGGTTGCTTCCGGATGAGTCCGGATCCTCGTTCGGTCTAGACCAATGGGTGAACAGCGAGCAACGGTGACCTGCACGAATACACGTACTCGCCAGTAACTACCTACAGTTGTAGACGTGAGTCGCCGAGCAAAGATCGTCAGCACCATTGGACCCGCCTGCTCCAGCCCTGAGCGCATCACCGCGTTGGTGGAAGCCGGCATCGATATCGCCCGGCTCAACATGAGCCATGGCACCCAGCAGCAGCATGAGGACGTCTACCGTCTCCTGCGGGAGGCGGCCGGCACCACGGGCCGCGCCCTCGGCATTCTGGCGGACCTCCAGGGCCCCAAGATCCGGCTGGGCCGGTTCGCGGAGGGCCCCGTCCGCCTGACCCTCGGCGATGAGTTCACTGTCACCACCGAGGACGTGCCCGGTGACCGGACCGAGGTCTCCACCACCTACGGTGGCCTCCCCGGAGACGTCGGCCCCGGCGACACCATCCTCATCGACGACGGACGCGTGGTCCTCAACGTCACCGCCGTCGACGGCCCGCGCGTCCGCACCCGTGTGCTCGTCGGCGGCATGGTCTCCAACCACAAGGGCCTGAACCTCCCGGGCGTCGCCGTCAGCGTCCCCGCCCTCACCGAGAAGGACGAGGCGGACCTCCGCTTCTCCCTGCGCCTCGGCGTGGACATGGTCGCTCTGTCGTTCGTGCGCACCGCGGACGACGCCGAGCCCGTGCGCCGCATCATGGACGAAGAGGGACGCATCGTCCCCCTCCTCGCCAAGATCGAAAAGCCGCAGGCCGTCGAGCACCTCGAGGAGATCGTCGAGGCTTTCGACGGCATCATGGTCGCCCGCGGCGACCTGGGCGTGGAGCTCCCCCTCGAGCAGGTGCCCATCGTGCAGAAGCGTGCCATCGAGCTCACCCGCGAGAAGGCCCGCCCGGTCATCGTCGCCACCCAGATGCTCGAGTCGATGATCAGCGCGCCGCGGCCGACCCGCGCCGAGGTCTCCGACGTGGCGGGCGCCGTGTTCGAGGGCGCCGACGCCGTCATGCTGTCCGGTGAGACCAGCGTCGGCGACTACCCCATCGAGTCGGTCCAGACGATGAGCCGCATCGTCTGCGCCGCCGAGGAGTCGGCCCTGCGGGCCACGCACTCGCTCGACCGCGTCCCGGAGACCATCGGCGGCGCGATCGCCCGAGCGGCCGCCGAGGTCGGCGCCACGGTCGGAGCCAAGGCCCTGGTCGCGTTTACCATGACGGGCGAGACGGCCCGGCGGCTGTCGCGATATCGCTCCCCGATCCCGCTTCTGGCCTTCACGGCACTGCCGGAGACCCGCAGTCAGCTGGCACTGGTCTGGGGCACGGAGACGTTCACGGTGCCGGAGGTGTTCCACACCGACGAGATGGTTCACCAGGTCGAGTCGGCCCTGCTGGAGATCGGCCGCTGCCAGAAGGGCGACCGCGTCGTCATCGTGGCGGGCTCCCCTCCGGGCACCGCGGGCTCCACCAACGCCCTGCGCGTCCACCGCATCGGCGACGCCATCGCCCAGGCCCGGCCCATCTAGGACCTCGCACCGGCCGACCGCCGCCTCGCCAGGTGAAGCAGGCGGCGGGGCCGGACCGTCGTCTCGCCAGGTGGAACACGTGGCAGGGCCGACCGCTGTCTCGCCCGCGCGAACACGCAACAGGGCCG
>DASQPY010000184.1:0-12216 GCA_035643735.1 Actinoallomurus sp.
TCCGGAGCATCGGCCATGACCCGGGCAGCCGCGCCGGCCATGTGCCGGGCGCCATGACCACGTACGCGATGACCACCGCGGCCGCGACCCCCGCGACGGCCAGGCCGCCCTCGTACAGCCAGGGCCGCGTGATGCCGGCCACCGACCAGAGCACGGCCAGAGCCGCCACGGCCGGCACGAACGCGGTCCGGCCCGCCGTGCGCAGGCGGCGTGGCAGCGGCCGGTCCCAGGATCCGTCCGGGCCGGGTGCCGGGCGGGTGATGGCCAGCGCGCACAGGACGCCCAGCAGCAGCGCCCCGCTTCGCGCGTCGGTGCCGAGGTAGGCGCGGTCGACGCCCTCGGACGCGAACAGCACCCCGGCCGCCGCGTACGAGGCCACCGCGCCCACGCCGGCCACCACCGCCAGGACGCGCCGGGAGCGGGTGAGCGCCAGTACGCCGATGAGCAGCAGCGGCCAGACCAGGTAGAACTGTTCCTCCACCGCGAGCGACCAGAGATGCGTCAGCGGCGTGCTGTCCGTGAGCGCTCCCCAGTAGCTCACGTCCTGGACGATCGCGTACCAGTTCGAGACGTACGCCAGCGCCGCGACGGTCTGGTCGTCGGCGGTGGCCCGCAGCTCGGGAAGGGCGCCCGTACGCAGCCAGAGCTGCACCACGACGAGGACGGCGAGGACGGCGGGCAGCAGGCGCCGCGCCCGGTGGGCCCAGAACCTCAGCCAGTTGATCGACCCGGCCCGGTGCCACTCGATCAGCAGGAGCCGGGTGATGACGTAGCCGGAGATGACGAAGAACAGATCGACGCCGAGGAACCCGCCGGGTACGCCGATGCCGAAGTGGAAGGCGATCACCCCGGCCACGGCGATCGCGCGGAGCCCCTCGACGGCGCCGATCCGCCCTGTTCCGTGTCTTGGTTCGCTGCGTGGCGGGGCGCCGCCCACCTTGGTCGATTCGATCACTCAGGCCTGCCAGCGCCGCGCCACGCGCGCGTCAGCGTGTGTAGAGGTCGAGTACGGGGACGCCCGCCTTGTCATAGTCGTTCTCACAGCGGTACTCGCGCGCATGGTGGCGTGCGACCAGGCCGTGGCCGGCGGTCTGGCAGGCGCTCAGCGCCCGGTAGACCTTGACGAAGTTTCCGCTCTCCGCCGCGCGGGCGGAGCCGAACCCGCCGCACCCTATGAACATGCCGAAGCCCACGCCGCCGGGCGGTGACGCCGCTCCCTTCGTCGTCACCGGCTCACCGGCGGTGGACACCGCACCGACCGTGGCCGTGATCGGCGACTCGGTGGCGCGTGACTACGCCTACTACCTCGCCCGGGAGCTGGGGCCACGCGGCGTGCGCATCGTGGACGGGGCGCTGTCCGGCTGCCCCGTGGGGACGCTGCAGCTCATCTCCAAGATTCACGACAGGGTCGCCCCGCTGCGCGGAGGCGCCTGCCCGAAGCTCGTCGTGGACAAGCAGAACGCCCTGATCGCCAAGTTCTCCCCGAAGGTCGTCCTCTGGCACTCGATCACCGAGATATGGTCCGTCTCCGACGCGAAGGGAGAGGTGCCGTCGGGGTCCCCGGAATGGCGGAGACGGCTGATGGCCCAGTGGGACGAGACCCTGGGACGCATCACCCGCGGCGGCGCCCAGGTCGTCGTCATCCTGCCGCTCTGGTACGAACGCACCGCCAAGCACCGGCTGGACGAGCCGGGACCGAGCGTGGACAAGCTTCGTGACGTCTACACCCGGTGGGCGGCCCGTCACCGGGTCGCCGTGGTGGACGTCGCGCCCCTCGCCTGCCCCGCCGGGCCGCCCTGCGCTCCGGTACGCGGGGTGGACTTCCGGCCGGACACGACGCACTACGACGACCCCGGCGGCGTCCAGGTCGCCGCCTACCTCCGCGCCCACGTTCCCGCGCTGGCGCGGCTCGCCCGAGGGCGCTGACGGTCAGAGCCGCTCGACGGTCGCCGAGGCCGGCAGGACTCCACGCGTGTCCAGCACCAGCGGGGCGCGCACGGCGATGTGCGACAGGTCGAACGAGCGGTGTGGCTGCAACAGGATCACCAGGTCGGATGAGACCAGACCCTCGTCGAGGTCGGGCGCACGCCGGACGGTCACGCCGTCGGCCGACCACTCCTCGATGAGCGGGTCGAAGTAGCCGACGTCGGCTCCGGCGGTGCGGAGCCGCCGGGCCAGCGGCGTCGCCGGCGACTCACGGCCGTCCGCGATGTCGGGCTTGTAGGTGACCCCGAGCAGCAGCACCGAGGCGCCGTTCGCGCAGCGCCCGTGCTGGTGCAGCATGCGGACGGCGCGTTCCGCCACGTATGCGGGCATGCGGTCGTTGACCTGCTGGGCGAGCTCGGCGAACTGGAACTGGCAGCCGAGGCGCCGGACGCGATGGGACAGATAGCTCGGGTCGATGGGGATGCAGTGGCCGCCCACGCCGGGGCCGGGCCGGAACGGCTGGTAGCCGAACGGCTTGGTCGCCGCGGCCGAGATGGTGTCCCACACGTCGATCGCCAGTTCGTCGCACAGGATCGCGATCTCGTTGACGAGGGCGATGTTGACCTGCCGGTAGGTGTTCTCCAGCAGCTTGGCCATCTCCGCCTCGCGCGTACCACGCACGGGGACGACCTGTTCCACCAGCTTCCCGTAGAACGCCATGGCGCGGTCGAGGCACGCCCCGGTGACACCGCCGACGATCTTCGGGGTGTTGCGCAGGTCATAGACCGGGTTCCCGGGGTCGATGCGCTCGGGTGAGTAGGCGAGGTGGAAGTCCGTCCCGGCGGTCAGGCCGCTCTTCTCCAGCAGCGGGCGCATGACCTCCTCGGTGGTGCCGGGCCAGGTGGTGGACTCCAGCACGACCAGGGTGTCGGGGCTCAGCCGGCTCGCGACCATCTCGGCCGCCCCCGTCACCGCGTCGAGGTCCGGTCGCCGGTCCTCGTCCAGTGGCGTGGGAACGCAGATGACCACCGTGTCGGCGGCGGCCAGGACGCCCTCGTCCGTGGTCGCGTGGAACCCCTGCGCGAGAAGCGCCTCGATGTCGCCGTCGGTGAGGTCGTCCACGTGGGAGGTGCCCGCGTTCAGCAGGTTCACGCGGGCGGAGTCGACGTCCAGTCCGACGACCCGCATCCCCGTGCGGACGGCCTCGCGGACCATCGGCATCCCCACGTATCCCAGGCCGACGACGGCGAGGTCCCACTCGATGACCCGGTTGGTTCGTGACTCACTCATTGTGCCCCCGGCGTGATCGCCCGCGTCGGTCGCGGTTCGTGTGCTTGAGCGGACTGAATGCAGGTCAGAGCGTCACAGCGCTCCCGGCGTACGCGGGCCGGCCGCGGAACCAGGCCACCGTCCGCTCCAGCCCGGTGTCCAGCGGGATCGCGGTGGCGGCGGGGAACAGCCGGCGGAGCCGCTCGTCCGCCGCCTGCGAGTCCCGTACGTCCCCGGTGCGCGGCGGGCCGTGGCGTACCTCGACCGGCTCCTCGAGTACGACGGCCAGCCGCCGGGTGAGCTCCAGCAGAGACACACGTGTTCCGAACGCCAGGTTGACCGGCTCGTCGCTGGTCACCCGTCGCAGGACCGCGTCGGTGAGCACGCCGGTCACGGTGCCGACGAACGTGAAGTCGCGCGTCTGGCATCCGTCGCCGTGGATGAGGAGCGGCTCGCGGCGCAGAGCCGCGTCGATGAACGTCGGGATCACCGCCGCGTACGCGTGACCGGCCGGCTGCAGCGGCCCGTACACGTTGAAGAAACGGAACGCCAGCACGGGCAGGCCGAAGCTCGCCCCGTACGCCAGCGTGTACGCCTCGGTCGCGAGCTTGCTGGCCCCGTACGGGCTGAGCGGCCGCGTCGGCAGGTCCTCGTGCTTGGGCAGGTGCGGCACGTCGCCGTAGACCGAGGATGAGGAGGCCGCCACCAGATGGGCCGAGGCGCGCCGGCAGGCCTCCAGGACGCGTACCGTCCCGGTGGCGTTGACGTCGTGACTGGCCACCGGATCGGCCAGCGACCGGGGCACCGAGGGGCGCGCGGCCAGGTGGACGACCGCGTCGGTGTCGCCCACGAGCCGCGTGAGGACGTCGGCGTCCAGGATGCTCGCCCGGACCAGCTCGACGTCGGCGCCGTCGAGGTTCTCGGCGCGGCCGGTGCTGAGGTCATCGAGCGCGACGACCCGGTCGATCTCTGGACGCGCCGCGAGTTCCCGGCAGAGATTGGCGCCGATGAATCCGGCACCGCCGGTGACAAGGACTCTCATCGGGCTTCCTCTTTCTCTCGGACGGGCCACCAGCCCCGTTCTTCGGCGATGGACGTGTAGATCCCGGTCATGTCGGAGACGAGGCGGTCGGGGCCGAACCGCTCCGCGGTCCGCGCTCGTGCCCGCAGCCCCATCTCACGGCGCAGCGGTTCGTCGAGGAGCAGCCGCGCCGCCCGGTCGGCCAGCTCGGCCGCGTCGCATGGCCCGAGCAGCCCGGTGACGCCGTCCTCGACCACCTCGCCGACGCTCCCGACCCGCGTCGCGACGACCGGGACGCCGGCCAGCCCGGCCTCGATCAGCGAGACCGGCATGCCCTCGTTGTCGGAGGTGAGCAGCACGAGATCGGCCGCCGCGTACACGGTCTCGACGTCGGACCGCCAGCCCACCAAGCGCAGGGGGAGCTCGCCCGCCGCGGCCTCGACCTCGGCGGTCGCGTCTCCACTCCCGCAGATGACGAGGCGGACACCGGGGACGCGCCGGCGAAGCTCACGCACGACGCTCACCAGACGGTCGGGCCGTTTGATCCGGGTCAGCCGGCCGACGAACGCGACGACCGGCTCCTCGCCGGGCACCCCGAGCGCCATCCGGGCGGAGGCGCGATCGGGCAGCGGCCCGAGCGTGGTCCCCGGCGGCACCACGACGTACTGGCCGTGACGGCCGACGCGGGCGGCGACGAGCTCGTCGCGTACACGCGTGCCGACCGCGACCAGGCGGTCGCACAGCCGTGCGGAGAGCCGTTCGGTGGCCACCACCAGCCGGGTCTTGCCGGGGGAGAAGTAGCCGTACAGCAGATGACCGTGGTACGTGTGCACGCGCGCCGGTACCCGTGCCAGCACGGCCGCCGTGCGCCCGAGCGTTCCGGCCTTGGCCATGTGCGTGTGCACGATGTGCGGCCGGAACCTCCGCATCTCGGCGACCAGCGACGCGATGGCGCGTGCGTCGTCGGCCGGACGCACCGAACGCCCGAGCCGCGGCATCCGGTGCGCTCTGATGTCGGCCGCGCGCAGGTCCAGGTAGTCGGCCTCGCCCGGTTCCACGAGGCCCGTGTACAGGCGCTGGTCGAACCGCGCCGGGTCCAGCCCGCGCATGAGGACGCTCGCCTGGAGGGCGGGGCCACCGACGTTCATCCGGGTGAGGACGCGCATCACGCGGATGCGCTCGGCGCCGCTCACGAGGAGACCAGGTCGGGACGGGGCGCCGCCTCGAGGCGTGCCTCGGTGATGGCGTCCTCCAGCACGTCGGCGAGCGTGTACCGGGTCGCCCATCCCGTCAGCGTGCGCAGCTTCGCCGTGTCGGGGACGCGTCGCTGCATGTCCTCGAAGCCGGCCCCGTACGCCCTGTCATAGGGGATCAGCTCGATCCGCGACCTGCTCTTGCTGGCCGCGATGATCGTCTCCGCGAGCCGGCCGATACTGATCTCCTCGGACGACCCGATGTTGAAGGTCTGCCCGATCGCGGCGTCGCTGTCGAGCAGCTGCAGCATTGCCTCCACCACGTCCAGCACGTGGGCGAAGCAGCGGGTCTGCCGGCCGTCGCCGTAGACTGTCAGCGGCTCGTTCCGCAGTGCCTGTTGCACCAGCCGCGGGATGACCATGCCGTACGCCGGGCTCTGCCGGGCGCCGACGGTGTTGAACAGCCGCACCACGATCGTCGGCAGGCCGCGCTCACGGTGGTAGCAGTTCGCGAGGATCTCGTCGACCGCCTTGGCCGTGCTGTACGCCCAGCGCACGATCGACGGACTGCCGAGAATGCGGTCGGCCGTCTCGTGTAGCGGCCCGAGCGAGTTCTTCCCGTAGATCTCGCTCGTGCTCGTCATCAGGATCTTGCGGCGGTAACGGTGTGCCGCCTCGATCATGACCTGCGACCCGCGGATGTTGGTGGTCAACGACTTGAGCGGCTGTTCCACCACGAGCTGGACCCCCACGGCCGCGGCCATGTGCACGACGACGTCGCACTGGTGCACCAGCTCGTCTACCACGAGCTCGTCGAGCACGGATCCATGGACGAAGTGGAAGCCGGGAGACTTGCTGGCCTCGTCGAGGTTGGCCAGCCGCCCCGTCGTCAGGTTGTCCAGGGC
This sequence comes from Actinoallomurus sp., assembly GCA_035643735.1. Taxonomy (GTDB): domain Bacteria; phylum Actinomycetota; class Actinomycetes; order Streptosporangiales; family Streptosporangiaceae; genus Actinoallomurus. Next base: position 6,315 of record DASQPY010000184.1, read on the forward strand.
GACCACCGAGTCGCCGCGGGCCAGCAAGGCGTTGACCAGGTAGGAGCCGATGAATCCGGCACCACCCGTCACCAAATACCTCGTCTTGGTGCTGTCTGCCATGACACGCCCTCTCGAGATCCTGGGCGGTCGGCCTGAGCTTGACTACCCTTCGTGATCACATAGCTACATCAGGCTAAGTAGTGATGATCAAAAGGTGGGTCATCAGGCCACACGACCTAGACATCTTCTGGGCGCGCGATCAAAGAGAGTCCGTGCCCACGGGAAGGCGGCGATGCGGTACGGCGGCATGACCACTGCTGGACTCGGCGCGGCCGCCGCGAGGATCAGGCGTGCGGCTGAGGGCCGGGTGCGCACGTGGTGGCTGTTGGTGCCGGTCTCACCCGTCATTACCTTCCTGGCGGTGAGCCGGTCGTGGCGCGCCTTCGCCGTCGTGGCGCTGGCCGGCCTCGCCGTGCTCGCGGTGTGCGGTCCGGTGGCGATGCTCGCCCTGATCCCGTTGAGTCTGCTCGGCGGGATCCTGCCCGCCGGCACGACCATCACGCTGGCCGCCGTCGCGGCGGTGGCGCTGGTGGCCGGCGTCCAGTTCGTCGCTGGTACCCGGCGGCCTCGCCTGGCCCATCTGTGGATCGCGCTGTTCGCCCTCGTCTCCGTGGCCGCCTTCGTTTTTCCGGCTACCGGTTCCGTGGCCGAACCCGACCGGCTGGTCGACCTGTTCTGTCTGCTCGCCGGGCTCGGGCTGGTCGCGGCGGTCACCGGGTCGCCCCCGCCGCCGGGAGCGGTCATCCGTGTCACCGCGCTGGCAGGCGGCCTCGCGGCCGCGTACGTGCTGCTGCTCGGCGAGCGCGTCGGCGGCCGTCTCCAGGGCCTCAGCCTCAACCCGAACTATCTCGGCGCCTTCCTCGCGCTCCCCTTCGTCGCCGCGGCCGGCCTGGCGTACCGGCACCGGCGGCCGGTGTGGCTCCTGCCCGCCGGGGCCTGCCTCGCCGGTATGGCCGCGACCCAGTCGCGGGGCGCCTTCGTCGCCGGAGTGGCGGGCATCGCGATCCTCGTGATGCAGGGCCGCCGGATCAGGATCCAGGCTCTGATCGCGATCGTCACCATCGTGGCCGGGATGGTCTTTCCCACCGCCATCGGCGTGGTCGAGCGCCTCGCGGTGGGGGGCCGGGAGGCGGCCGTGCTGAGTCACGACACCGAGGTACGGGAGCGGGTGGCGGGGTTCGCGGCACGCGTCGCGGCCGGCCATCCACTCCGCGGGATCGGCTACGGGATGTTCCCGTCCTACGCCGACTCTCGGTTCGGCGTCCGCATCGCCACCCACAACGACTACCTACGGCTGGCGGCGGAGATGGGGGTTCTCGCGCTCGCAGCGTTCCTCGTCCTGCTGTGGCTCGGGCACAAGGGGCCCGCGCCCGGCGATCTCGCGGTGCCGCGGGCCGTGACCGGCACGTACGCCGTCGGCCTTCTCTTCGCCAACGAGCTGACGAACCTCGTGGTCAGCACGCCGTTCTGGCTGGCACTGGGATGTCTGCTCGCCTCCCGCAACCACATATCCACGGCTCAAGGAGTTCACCATGATCGACGGTAGTCAGGAGATCCTCGCCGGTGACCGGTTCGCCTTCGGCAGCAACTGGCGCGCCTTCATCGAGCTGGTCGACGAGGATCGGATCAACGCCGCCATCGCCTCGCTCAGCGGGCCGCTGGAGACCACGGACCTGACCGGGCGCACGTTCCTGGACGTCGGATGCGGGAGCGGCCTGTTCTCGCTGGCCGCCCACCGGATGGGCGCGCGCGTCCGGTCCTTCGACCACGACCCCGAGTCGGTCGCCGCAACGCTCGAGCTGTGCGAACGCTTCTGCGGCGACGGCGGGTGGTCCGTCACTCAGGGATCCATCCTCGACGACGGGACCGTCGCCGCGCTCGGCCGGTTCGACATCGTCTATTCGTGGGGTGTGCTGCACCACACCGGTGACCTGTGGCGCGCCACCGAAAACGCGGCACGCCTCGTGGCGCCGGGCGGCCTGCTGTACATCTCCATCTACAACGACCAGGGGCTTGAGAGCCGCATGTGGCGGCGCGTCAAGCACCGCTACAACAAGTCCGGCGCGCTGGAGCGGCGGCTGTTGGTGCTGGGCAGCGCCGCCTATCTCCACCGGCGCCGGCCACTGGCGAGCCTCGTCGCCCTGGTACGCGGCACCGGCCCGGTCCTGTCGCGACCGCCCCGCCCGCGCGGCATGTCGGCCAAGCACGACCTGGTCGACTGGGTCGGCGGCTACCCCTTCGAGGTGGCCAAGCCGGAGGAGGTGTTCGCCTTCATGCGGACACGCGGCTTCGAACTGCGTCACCTGAAGACGTGCGCCGGCGGCATCGGCTGCAACGAGTACGTCCTCGAACGCGTTTCAGGAGGTCCGGCGGAACGCTGAGAGGCGGGGAAATCTGCTCCGCGCCCACTCCATCTCGGCCGGGCCAGGGAGCAGGTCACGTACGCTCGCGCCGGTGGCACGCAGGAACCACGCGGTCTGGAGGGCGGCCAGCGTGGTGTATGCGACGCTGGAGGCGACCGCGCTGCCGGTGATGCCGTAGAACGGGACGAGCGCCAGGTTCAACGCGATGTTGAGTGCCAGCGCCGCGACGGACATGGACGACGCGAGCGTCGGACGGTCGAGCCGCAGGAGGAAGGCGCCGATCGGCCGGGTGGCACCGAGGGCCAGCAGCCCCGGGGCCAGGCTGAGGAGCGGCGCCACGCTGCCGCGGAACGACGACCCGTAGATGACGGGGATGAGAAAGGGCGCCGCAGTGCACATCAGGCCGACCGACGCCAGCGCGACGGTGGCCGTCAGGCGGGCGACTCTCAGGGTCGCGGCGGCGGCGCCCTCGTCGTCGGTGTTCATCTGCCCGGGGAGCGCGATCTGGGCGATGGCGTCGGTGATCAGTCGTGTGAGGTCGGCAAGGTTGACCGCGAGCGAGTAGAGGCCCACCGCCGCCGCCGTCGTCATCCCGTCCAGGATCAGGATGTCGGAGCGGAATAGCAGGAACAGCGAGGCCAGCCCGGGGTGGTAACGCAGGCCCCGGCCGAGAGCCTGACGGGCCAGTGCCGGATCCCAGTCCCGGAACCTCGGCCGGAGCGCGGGCACGAGCACGATGAGCGGCGTGGTCACGGAGAACGCCCAGAGCAGAATGACCAGGCCGGGGGAGAGCCCGGACGTCGCCGCTAGGAGCAGGAGCACCGCGCACTGCAGCGAGCCGCCGAGCAGCGCGCCCCGGTTCACGACCTGGACCTGGGATCGCAGCACGAGGATGTTGTTGAGGTACAGCACCGCCATCGCGCCCGGCACGGCCGACAGCACGAGCGCGAGCATGCCGTAGCCGGCCACCGGGATCACTCTCGGTGGCAGCACGCTGACGATCACCGCTGTGGCGATCGCCGCCAGGGTGCCCACGACGAGCCCGAGCACCAGGCTGTTCGTGGCGAGCGAGGTCGGATCGGCGGTGCGCGACCAGAGCCAGACGTGCGCCTGCTCGACCGACAGGTGACCGACCGAGATCGTGATCGCGGCGATGGTCGCGATCACGTAGTAGGCGCCGCGTCCCTCGGGCTGTAGTTCACGGGCGACCACGACACCGCCGACCGCGACCATGACCATGAGGCACGCGCGGACGACGACGGTGTGCGCCACCTGGCGAACCTGGGTCCTCACCGCAGCAGCGTCCGGTATGCCGCTTCGTGCCGTGCAGCGCACTCGTCGACGCTCAGGCGTCCGTTCGGGATCACCTCGACGCGGTGGGCCTGCACGTTCTTCTCGCCTACCAGCCTCTCCGCCTGGGCGCGGGAGTTGGTGATGTACAGGCTCGATGAGCGGTGACCGAGGAAGTCCAGCACGGCGCGGACAAGGCCGGTGGGCGTCGGAGGCGAGGCGCCGCGGCGGCCGTTGACCCGTACGGGGACGCCGGCCGCCCAGGCCAGTGCGAGCACGTGCGTCGCGATGACGCGCACGATCCGCAGTGGCTGTTCGGTCTCGCGCGCCGGTGCCATCAGGACCGCCAGTGGTCGGCGCCCGCGGCGATCGCCGCGGTGGCCTGCGAATGGGCCCCGTCCACGAAGATGCGGTGCCACAGCTCGAACTGGATGAGGGCCCAGATCCGGGGGCTGTGGTCGATCCCGTCACTGTGCTGGCGAAGGAGCTGGGCGACCGCCTCGGGCCGGAAGAGCCCGCGGGAGCGTGCCGTACGGTCGGTGAGCAGGTCCCAGGACAGGTCGCGCAGCTCGGTCCGCAGCCACGCCGCGAGCGGCACGCCGAACCCCATCTTCGGCCGGTTGACCAGCTCGGGGGGAAGCCACTCCGCGACGGCCCGCTTCAGCAGGTACTTCGTCGTGCCCGACCGGATCTTCAGGCCGGCGGGAAGTCCGCCGGCCCACTCCATCAGCTGGTGGTCGAGGAAGGGCGAGCGCGCCTCGATGGAGTTCGCCATGGTGGTGATGTCGGACTTCACCAGCAGGTCGCCCGGAAGATAGGTGTTGATGTCGACGTCCATGATGGCCCCGATCCCGGAGCCGGCATGGGACGCGGCGAACGACGCGTCCATGATCTCGTAGCTGTCCACGCCGGCGAGCCGCTCCCGAAGGGCGTCCGTGTAGAGCGCGAACTTCTGCTCGGGCGCGAAGTAGGACATCATCCGCGCGTAGCGGCGGGAGAGCGGATGGCTGAGCAGCTCCAGGATCCGGCCGGCCTTCCACAGCGAGGACTGCGGGGTGCTGCGAGAGACGAGCTGGGAGCCGAAGTGTTCGAGCCGGGGCCGCATCGCCGCCGGCAGCGAGACCCGCTCGGTCCGTGCCATCGCCACATAACGGCGGTAGCCGCCGAAGCACTCGTCCCCGCCGTCGCCGTTGAGCACGACGGTGACGCGTTCGCCGCTCATCTTGGCCACGTAGTAGCTGGGGATGGCGGACGAGTCGGCGAACGGCTCGTCGAAGTGCCAGGCCAGGGCGGGGAGTACGTCGATCGCGGACGGCCTGACCACCAGCTCGTGATGGTCGGTGCCGTACCACTCGGCCAGCCTCCGCGCGTAGCGCCGCTCGTCGAAGGCCTGTTCGTCGAAGCCGATGCTGAACGTCTTCACCCGGCCCGTGGTCTGCCGGGCCATGGCGGCCACCACCGCCGACGAGTCGAGGCCCCCGGACAGGAACGCGCCCAGCGGGCGTTCGCTGACCATCCGCACGCGGGTGGCGTCCAGCAGCTTCTCGCGAAGCTCCTCGGCCGCCTCCCGCTCGTCGGTCACCCGGCGCGGCGTACAGTCCAGGCGCCAGTAGGGACGGACGTCGTGTGACCCGCCCTGCCAGACGAGGACGTGCCCCGGCGGCAGTTTCCGCACGTCACGCAGGATGGACCAGGGCGCCGGGACGTACTGGTAGGTCAGGTAGTGGTGCAGCGCGACCGGGTCGACCTCACGCGGCATGGCGGGATCCTGCATCAGCGCCTTCAGCTCGGACCCGAAGACGAGCGAGCCGCCGTGCGATCTCCAGTACAGCGGCTTCTTCCCGACGCGGTCGCGGGCGAGCAGCAGGCGGCGCTTGGGAGCGTCCCAGATCGCGAACGCGAACATGCCGCGGAGCCGGTCGACCAGCCCGTCGCCGTACTCCTCGTACAGGTGGACGAGGCATTCGGTGTCGCCCTCACTGCGGAAGCGATGCCCCTGTCGGCGCAGCGACTCCCGCAGCGAGGCGAAGTTGTAAAGCTCGCCGTTGAGGACCGCGGCCACGGTCCGGTCCTCGTTGTAGACGGGCTGGTCACCGCCTGCCACGTCGATGATGGCGAGCCGACGCATGCCGAGCACGGCGTGCTCGTCCGCGTGGAAGCCCTCGCCGTCCGGTCCCCGGTGGACCAGCGCGTCGCACATCCGATGG
>DASQPY010000185.1:0-3061 GCA_035643735.1 Actinoallomurus sp.
GACGCCATGCGCAAACGGCTCATCGACGAGCTGCAGCGGCGATGGACCAAACTCACCAAGTGAACCCGTCCAGACATGACCGCAACCCGCGCAAGCAACCGCGAAACCCCCGGAGCGGGAGCACTGCTCCCGGTGACCACAAACCCACCAACGGGTTGTGTCCCGGGCCCGGTGGAGCAGTCTGCTCCCGATTTGCTCCCGATCCAGCACCCAACTACGCCAAAACAAAAGATCCCCAGGTCAGACACACGGTCTGACCTGGGGAGACGTGGTGGGCGATACTGGGATTGAACCAGTGACCTCTACCGTGTCAAGGTAGCGCTCTCCCACTGAGCTAATCGCCCTCGTGAAGCTGAGTGCTTCAGAGGTGGAGACGGGATTTGAACCCGTGTACACGGCTTTGCAGGCCGTTGCCTCGCCTCTCGGCCACTCCACCGAGTGAGGCCTTCGACAAGACCTCTCCGAGCGGACGACGGGATTCGAACCCGCGACCCTCACCTTGGCAAGGTGATGCTCTACCAGCTGAGCCACGTCCGCGTGCTACCAGGGGGCTCTTGCCCTCCGGCGACCTCCCAAACACTAGCGGATACTCAGCCCAACCCCCAACTCGGTAACGCCTGTCGCGGCGCGGCGGTGACGGTCCTTCGACGCCCGTCTGAACACCGTGGGCGTAACGTCGTGGCTTGTCCGGACCGCCCTGCAGGGCCGTACCGCCGGTGCCGGCTGGAGGGGTGGCCGGGATCGGTGCGGTGATCGAGGCGCTCAGGCTGATCCGTCCGACGGTCCAGGTACGCGGTCGCGGCAGGCGGTCGCACGACCGCCTCGCCGGGCGGTGCGGGGTCGTGACGGCGAGCACATCCAGCCGACAGGCGACTCCGCGCGCGGCGCGTACGAGATGATCGGAAAGGGGGGCGCGTCGCGGCCGTACGTGCCTCGCGGCGAAGGGTCACCGGGCAGAAGCGACGCCCGCATCTGAACGGCGCGCGGTCGCGGACCGAGAACCGAGTGCCGCCGTTCGCGTGCACTACCTCCCGCCGCTCCCTCCCGTTCACCGACAAGCGGCCCCGCCGACGTCTTGGAGCAGAGAGGAAAAGTGACATCCGACGCGGAACCGTACGTCCGGTCCCGTACGTCGAAAGCGGTGCCGGAGCGAGGTGGCGAACGCCGTACGGGCGCCGCTGCCCGCGAAGCAGAGAGAAGTGTTTTCGTCCCATTTTGGTCACGCTGCGTCGCTGGTCAGAGAAGTGCGTCACCAATTGGGCGCTCACGACATTTGAGTCGCTAGGACATATTAAGGTGACCCTTGCGTCATCGACGGGCCGATGCGCAACGCGGAGGTGTACATAACGGTGAACGGGGAGCGCAGGTTCTTCCGTCGTGATCGGCTGACCGGCCATATCGCGATCGGTGTCGTCGGCGTGCTCTGTGCCGCCGCGGTGGTGTTCGGGGTCGGAATGGCCAGCGCGAAGTACCACCTCGCGGATGTCGGCGGCTGGCTCAGCTCGACCAGGAAGGGCGAGCTGGTCCACGTCAACGGGCTCTCCGGAAAAGTGGACGGCAAGGTCACTCTGTCCGGCTCGACCGGGCACCCGATGAAGGTGATCCAGCAGGGCGGCGTCGTTCTCATCGTCGACGAGGTCACCGGCGTGGTCAGCCGGGTCGACCCGGCCCACCTCAACGTCGTCCAGGGCGCCACCTACCGCGGGGCCGCGGGCATGCAGGTCGTCTCCGGCTCCGGCTCGGCGTACGCCCTGGACCAGCAGAAGGGCAGTGTCCAGCGGCTCGACCCGATGACGCTCGCGACGCTGGGCGGCTCGCTCAGCCTCACCGGCCCGCTGGGCGCCTCCGCCATCGACGCCGCCTCCGTCCTGTGGGTCCCGGTGCCCGCCAACGGACAGGCCGCGCCCGTACGCGGCGGGCAGGCGGCGCGGCCGGTCGGCATCGGCTCGGCCGGCGACGACCTCGCGCTCACCATCGCGGCCGGCTCGGCCGTGATCACCGACTTCACCGCGGCGCAGAGCGTGATCCTCGGCGCGAGCGGCACCCAGGCGAAGGTGCGCCTGCCCTCATCCGTCGCCCGGGCGCCGAAGGGCACCGTGCTGGCACCCGGCACCACCGACGGCCAGCTCGTGCCGTTGCTCGCCGGCGGCCAGCTGATCGTGCTCAACTCCGGCAACGGCAGCCTGAGCAGTGTCGCGCTGCGGCTGCCTCCCCACCACAAGCTGGCCGCGCCGCAGGCGCTCGGACAGCGGGTCTACATCCCCGACCAGAGCTCGGGCAGCCTGCTCGTCTACGACGCCGCGAACAACCGTATGGAGCAGCAGGTCCCGGTGACCGGCCGGCCCGGCCAGCTCGACGCGTTCGTCAAGGACGGGCTGCTGTGGGTCAACGGCCCCGACAGCGCCAAGGCCGTCGTACTCGACGGGGCCGGCGGCCACAAGCCGATCCAGAAGTACTCCCCGGACGTGCCCGGCAGCCAGAACAACCCCATTCCCAAGGTGGGCGCCCCGGGCGGCGACCGCGGCAGGCCGCATCCAGGTGGCGGTGGCGGCCACCCGCACCTGCGGGCCCCCAAGCTTCCCCCGATCACGCACAAGCCCGACCCGCCCAAGGTCACCCCGCCGAACGCGCCGACCAACCTGCGTGCGACGCCGCAGCCCGACGGCACGATCAAGGTCGACTTCCAGCCGGGCGGCGGCGGCAAGGCGACGGGCTTCAAGCTCCTCATGCCGGTGGGCCTGACCGCGACTCCGCAGCAGATCGACCCGAACGGGCCCGACTACACCTTCACCGTCAGCGGTGGCACGTGCGGCGAGTCGTACCGGTTCGCGGTGGCAGCGATGTACCAGAACCGCGACCACGCATCGGAGATCGACTCCGGGTACACCCCGGAAACCATGTCGTGCACGGAGCCGGACGCGCCGAGCGGCGTGACGGGTACGGCGACGGCGCAGGGCGCGAGGTTCAGCTGGCAGGCGCCGCCCGACGCCGCCACCAAGAAGGTCACCTACGACGTCGAGGTGACCGGTCCGAAGCTCTACTCGAACCGCAGCTACTCCGG
>DASQPY010000186.1:0-9402 GCA_035643735.1 Actinoallomurus sp.
GACATGCTTCCCGCGGTTGCGCTCGCGGCCCGTCCGCCGTCGGGGGTGAGCCGCGAGGAACTGCTCCAGGAAGGGCCCGACCGCTCGCTCGGCTCCGCGCTCACCCGTGACATCGCGGTACGCGCGACCGCCACTGCGGGAGCGGCCATGGCCGCCTGGACGCTCGGCCGGATGAGCGGCACGCGGAACCAGGCCGACACGATCGGTCTCGTGGCGCTGGTCGGCACCCAGCTCGCGCAGACGATCGTGGCCGGCGGACGCGATCCCCTGGTCCTGGTGTCCGGGGTCGCCTCGTTCGCCGCGCTCGGGATCATCGTCCAGGTCCCGGTGCTGAGCCAGTTCTTCGGCAGCAACCCGCTGATGCCGCACGGCTGGGTGATCGCGCTGGGCTGCGCCGGGGGCTTCGCGCTCGGTGCGGCCCTGGTGACGCGTCTGCCCGGCGGCACACTCGTCGCATACGTGCCCGGCGCCGAGCTGGCCGCACGGCTCGCCGAGGGTGTCAGGGACGGCGTCGCCGACGGCATGAAGGACGGTCTTCCGAGCGGTATCTCGGCTGCCATCCCGGCCGATGTCGGCGACGGCGCACGGGCGTTCTGGCGTACCGTGCGGGGCTCGGTGTGACGCAGGCGGCCCGGCCGGTGACATAACGTCAGGGGATGTTCACCTGCTCGTTACCGCCGAGGTTTTCTATAATTCGGACAAGCAGGCATACTCGGGTCGAAACTACCCCCTGATGAGTTAGGTGTTCCCCGTGCCGGACCTCGTCTCGACCATCCTCGCGAAGGCTCTCGTGATGCTTCTCCAGGCCCTCCTCGCCCGGCTGGTCCTTCAGTTCATGCGCTCCGGGCTGTACCGCGACCTTCGGGCAGCGGGCGCCGCAGCCTGATCGCGGTCTCAGAAGCCGGCGAGCAGGCGCTCGGCGGCGATCTCGACGCGTGCCTGGAGCTGCTCGGTGCCGCTGCGGCCCCGGAGCATCTCCATCATCTCCATGACCCACACGCTGGAGAGTGAGCGGAGCAGCACGCCGTGCTCCTCATCCGGACCGGTGCCGGCCTCGGCCACCTTCGCGAGCATCCCGGCCATCCGGTCGCCCAGGTCGGTCTTGACGTCCGACAGCAGCAGTGAGCGGATCAGCGCGTCGGCGAGCTCCGGCTCGCGCATCAACCCGCGCGTCGCGCGCATGAGCACCTCGACGGCGCGGCCGGCGGGGGAGCCCGACCTCGGCGGACGACGGTCGAGGCTCGCCTCGAGCGTGTCCATCTCCTCGTTGACGACCGCGACCACAAGGTCCATCTTGGACGGGAAGTAGCGGTAGAGCGTGCCCAGAGCGACTCCGGCGCGTTCGGCGACGGTCCGCATCTGCATCGCCTCCACGCCCCCGCGCGACGCGAGTGCGGCGGCGGCCTGGAGTATGCGCTTGCGGCGTTGGTGCTGGCTGCGGGAGCGGCCCGTCTGGTGACCGGCCGCCGCGGGTCCTGCGGTCACGTCGGCCCTCCCTGGGGGAGCGCGGAACCTATCCGCGCGGTTACTGTGCACAAGCGTACATGCCGCGAGAACACGTTATTCCACGCGACCTGTGCGGCCGCCCGAAAGCGGATGTTATGCGATCAGTGAACCATCGCGCCACATGGTGGGATGAGATCAGTTCCCTCACGGTGGACACGTACTAGAATCTGTTCTAGTTTGCATCGCAGTCCCGGCTGCCGCCTGCTTCTGCCGCGAGAGGGGATCATGGACTTCGATCTCGATGAGAGCTTTCAGGAGCTGCGGACACTGGCGGGGGGCCTGCTCGATCGCGAGGCCGCCACAGTGCGGCTCGACGCACACGAACGATCGGGCGACCCCTACGACGGCAAACTCTGGATGGCGCTGGCCGATGCCGGTCTGCTCGGCGCCTGCCTGCCGGAGGATCTCGGCGGTGCCGGGCTCGACGCGGTAGGGCTGGCGGTGCTCCTGCGGGAGATCGGGGCGTACGCCGCGCCGGTGCCCGCCTACGGCTCGCTGATCGCCGCCGTCACCGTCGCCCGCCACGGCAGCGCCGACCAGCGCGCGCGCCTCAACGCGCTGGCCGAGGGCGAGCTGGTCATCACCGCCGCCGTACGTGAACCGGGCACCGACCTGTCCGTGCCCCCCGCCGCGACACCGGAGACCACGCCCGGCACGGCGCCCACCGCGACGATCGCCACGACCGCGAAGCGTGACGGCGACGCGTACGTCATCGACGGCGTGAAGACCTTCGTGCCCTACGCCGGGCAGGCGGCCTACATCCTGGTCCCGGCCCGTACCGAGGACGGCGGCGTCGGCGTCTTCCTCCTCGAACCCGGCCAGGTCGCGCTCACCCCGCACACCGCCGCCATCCACGAGCCCATGGCGCGCCTGAGCCTGGACGGCATACGCGCCGGTGCGGACTGCCTGCTCGGCGCCGGGGCGTACGAGACACTGCTCGGGCACGCCACCGCCGGTGCCGTCGCCACCGCGTCCGGTGCCCTCGCCTCGGCGCTGCGCCTCACCACCGACCACGTCAAGACGCGTGAGCAGTTCGACCGGGCGCTCGCGGAGTTCCAGGCCGTCACGATGCAGATGGGCGACGTCTACATCGCCGGACGCACCCTGGACGTGGCCATGTGGGCGGGCGTCTGGCGGCTTGCCGAAGGCCGCGACGACGCCGCCGAGGTGCTCGCCGTCGCCGCCTGGGCCGCGTGCGAGGGAGCCCTGAAGGCCGTCTACACCTGCCAGCACCTGCACGGCGGCCTCGGACTCGACGTGACCTACCCGCTGCACCGCCACTTCGCGTGGGTCAAGCACTATGCCCATCTCCTCGGTGGCGCCGAGGCACAGCTCGAGGCGATCGGAGCTCTGGTGGCCTGATGTTCATCGACCTGACCGACGCACAGAAGGCGCTCCGCGACGAACTGCGCGACTACTTCCGCGCCTGCCTGACCGACGAGCAGCGGGACCGGATCCACAGCGACTCGTTCGGCCCCTCGTACATGGCGCACTGCCGGCGCCTGGGACAGGACGGCATGCTGGGCATCGCGCTCCCGGAGGAGTACGGCGGGCGCGGCTTCGGCCCGGTCGAGCAGCAGATCTTCGCCAACGAGATCGCCCGCGCCGAGGTGCCGTACCCGCTCATCACGCTGAACACCGTCGCTCCGACGCTCGTGCAGTACGGGACCGAGGAGCAGAAGAAGCGCTTCCTGCCCCGGATCCTCGCCGGCGAGTGCCATTTCGCCATCGGCTACAGCGAGCCCGGCGCCGGCACCGACCTGGCTGCGCTCCGTACGACGGCGGTCAGGGACGGCGACCACTACGTCGTGAACGGCCAGAAGATCTTCACCTCGGGCGCGCACCACGCCGACCACATCTGGCTGGCCGTACGGACCGACCCGGCGGCGAAGAAGCACAAGGGCATCTCGATGCTCATCGTCGACTGCGCGGACCCCGGGTTCTCCTGGACGCCGATCGTCACGATGGACGGCCGCCACCACACCAACTCGACGTACTACCAGGACGTACGCGTGCCGGTCGACATGCTCGTCGGCGAGGAGAACCGCGGCTGGGACCTCATCGTCAACCAGCTCAACCACGAACGCGTCACGCTCGGCCCGGCCGGGAACATCGCCCACACCTACGACCGGTTCCTCCGCTGGGCGCGCACCAAGCCCGGCCGCGACGGGCGTCCCCTGATCGAGCAGCCCGCGGTACGCCGCGCCGTCGCCGAGATCCATGCGTTCCTGCGCATCAACGAGCTGCTCAACTGGCAGGTCGCCGCGAGCATGGATCTCGGCTGGCTCGGCGCGCCGGACGCCTCCGCCACCAAGATCTACGGCTCCGAGCGCATGCAGGACGCCGGGCGCATCGCCGGCGAGGTGCTGGCGAGGTACGGCGACCCGGGCGACGAGGAGACCCGCGACCTGATCGACCGCGTCGACCGCGGCGTGAAAGGCGGCCTCGTGCTCACCTTCGGCGGCGGGGTCAACGAGATCCAGCGGGAGATCATCGCGATGATCGGCCTCGGCCTGCCGCGGGCCCCTCGCTGACCGCCCGCGGCGGAGGGAGAGACATGCACGATCGCCTCATGGCGCTCGCGGCCGAACTCGCGGCCGAGGGGGAGGTGCCGGTCGGGCCGTGCCCCGATCCGGTGAACGCGGCGATGATCCGCAACTGGACCCAGGCGCTCGGTGATCCGAACCCGCTCTGGGCCGAGTACGCCCCGCCGGCCATGATCCAGGTCTGGTCCATGCCCGGCCTCGCCGAGCGTCGGCCGGCCGTGTCCGACCGTGCCCTCGCGATGCTGCACGAGGCGGGCTACACGGGCGTGGTCGCCACCGACTGCGAGCAGACCTACGACCGGTACCTCAGGCTGGGGGAGGAACTCCGCATCGCCCTGCGGCTGGGCGACGTGACGGGTCCCAAGCAGACCGCGCTCGGCGAGGGCTACTTCGTGACCTGGTACCAGACCTGGTACGCCGGGGACGAGCGCGTCGCGGAGATGCTGTTCCGCGTGCTGAAGTTCCGGCCGCGCGACTCCGGCGGCGCGGCCCCGTCGCCCGACGGCCGCTATCCGCTGCGACCCGCCACGAGCATGGACACCCAATTCTTCTGGGAGGGCGTCGAGGCCGGCGAGCTGCGCATCCAGCGCTGCGCCGAATGCGGCGAGCTGCGTCATCCACCCGGCCCGATGTGCCCGCACTGCCACGCGACCAAGCGCGACCACATCACGGCGAGCGGGCGCGGCGTCGTGCACAGCTATGTCGTGCACCACCATCCGCCGGTGCCGGGGCGGCGCGCGCCGTTCGTCGTGGCGCTGGTCGAGCTCGAGGAGGGCGTGCGGATGGTCGGCGACCTTCTCGGCTGCTCCCGCGACGACGTCCGGATCGGCATGCCCGTCGAGCTGTGGTTCCAGCGGATGGACGACGAGCTGACGCTGCCGCAGTGGCGGCCGGCCGGAGCGGTGCGGGAAGAGGCGGCGGAAGCGCAGGACGCCAAGATCGCGGACGGCCCGGCACTGCGGATCGAGCTGACCCCGACCTTCGTGGTCTCCAGCGCGCTGGCGACCAGGGACTACATGCCCGTGCATCACGATCCCGCACGCGCCAGGGCACAGGGTTCCAAGGACATCTTCGTCAACATCCTCACCACGATGGGCCTGGTCCAGCGGTGCGCCCTTGATCTCGTCCCGGACGCGCGGCTCTCGGGCATCGCGATACGCCTGGGTGTCCCGGCGTACGCCGGAGAGACGCTGACCCTGACCGGTCGCCGATCCGGCGACCACACTCTGGAGGTCCGTGGCGCGGTGAGCCTCGGCGAGCACGTCACCGCGACCGTACGGCTGAAGGAGCCCGCATGACGATCTCGGGCCGGGCGGCGATCGCGGGCATCGGCGCGACCGAGTTCTCCAAGGAGTCGGGCCGTTCGGAGCTCCAGCTCGCCGCCGAGGCGTGCATCGCCGCGATCAAGGACGCGGGACTCACGCCGTCGGACGTCGACGGCCTGGTGACCTTCACCCAGGACGCCAACTCCGAGATCGCGGTCGCCCGCGAGCTGGGCATCCCGGAGCTGAGCTTCTTCTCCCGGGTGGACTACGGCGGTGGCGCGGCCTGCGGCACGGTCGCCCATGCCGCGATGGCGGTCGCGTCCGGGCAGGCGGAGACGGTCGTGTGCTATCGGGCGTTCAACGAGCGGTCCGGGCATCGGTTCGGCCAGGCGACCCCGGCCACGCAGCGGGGTGCGACCTCGACCGGTCTGGAGTTCTCCTGGCATCTGCCGTACGGCTTCGCCACCCCGGCCGCCTGGGTCGCGATGCAGGCCCGCCGGTACATGTACGACTATGGTGCGACCAGCGAGGACTTCGGCCGCGTGGCGGTCGCGATGCGGCGCCACGCCGCCACCAATCCCAAGGCGTGGTTCCACGACCGGCCGATCACGCTGGAGGAGCACCAGGCCAGCCGGTGGGTGGTCGAGCCGCTGCACCTGTTCGACTGCTGCCAGGAGTCCGACGGCGGCGTGGCGATCGTGGTCACCGGGGCCGACCGCGCCCGCGACCTCGCCCACCCGCCGGCGATCATCAGAGCCGCCGCACAGGGTGCCGGGCCGAACCAGATGATGATGTTCGGCTACTACGAGACCGACCTCGCCGCACTCCCCGCGATGGGCGTCGTGGGCCGCTCGCTGTGGAGCCGGTCCGGTCTCGGCCCGGCGGACGTGCAGACCGCGATCCTGTACGACCACTTCACGCCGTTCGTGCTGATACAGCTGGAGGAGCTGGGCTTCTGCGGCCGGGGGGAGGCCAAGGGCCTCGTCGCGGACGGCGGCATCGAACTCGGCGGCCGGCTGCCGGTCAACCCGAACGGCGGCCAGCTCGGCGAGGCGTACATCCACGGCATGAACGGCATCGCCGAGGCGGTACGCCAGGTACGCGGCACCTCGGTGAACCAGGTGCCCGAGGTCGAGAACGTCCTCGTGACGGCCGGCACAGGAGTCCCGACGAGCGGCCTCATCCTCGGCCGGGACGACTAGCCTCGCCGGCGCCGAGTTCGAGCGGAAGAGCGCGGGAGGACCGGAGGCGGGGGTGGCCTCGACGTCCGGGGGGGCACGCGTCACCTGCGGCATACCGGCTAGCCGGAAGACCGATGGTGCCGCTGGCAGGCGCGTCGTTTGGGGGCTGGCCCCGCAGACAGGGGGCATTCCGGGAGCGATGGTGGTGTTGTAGGTAAACCCGGATACGACAAGAAAGGGGAAGTGACATGTGCCAGCACTGGCCTCCATGCCCTGCGGCGAACGCAGACGATCACACGGCGGCACGTGTCGTGTCGTCCCACCCCGAACAGGGTTGGTGTCTGCTCTGCAACGGCGTCGTGATCTTCGATGACACCGGCGAGCTGGCCCCCGACGGTCACACCACGGCACCCCACCGCGCCCGGCCTCTGTCTCTCGCTGCCTGATCCCGCAAGCCCCCCCGGTCCGCGAAGGCGGACATCCCCAGGGCCCCGGTGGAGCGACCCTACGCACCCCGCGGCCAGATCCCCTGGTAGGACGAGCCGGTCCACGGAGACTTCCCCCATCTGCTCCGTGGGCCGGCGAGCCGCCAGGGTCTTCCCATGCCGTCCCCTACCGGGACGGCGTCGTCATTTCCGCCGCCGCAGGGGTCTCCTGCGCGGGCAGGTAGTTGAGGCCGTCCTCCATGACCCCGAAGACCTGGTCCAGCACGTCGGAGAAGCGTTCGGTCCCGGACACACCGGAACTCAGCACCTCGAACGCGCTGCGGAACGCGCAGTTGGACAGGCCCGCCGCCACGTGCGGTCGCAGGTCGACGGCCGGATCCACGCCCATGCGCTCGGCGATGACCCGGGTGATCTCCGCCTGCTTCTTCTGTCCGTGCTCGAGGCTGCGGCCGAAGACCGCCGGGCTGGACTCCATCATCTGCTGGATGCAGCCGAAGCGCTCGGGGTCGAAGCCGTAGGTCCCTTCCTCACAGGCGCGCAGCACCGAGACCGCCGCGTTGCGCAGCGCGGTCATCACCGGCTCGGACGCCGGACGGGACGCGAGTGCCTCCAGCATCGTCGTGAACTGCTCCTCCTGGAAGGTGAGGACGACGTCCTCCTTCGACGCGAAGTAGCGGAAGAACGTCCGTGACGAGACGTCGACCTCGTCCGCGATCTCTTCCACGGTCGTCGCCTCGAAGCCCTTCTCCTGGAAGAGCTGGAAAGCCGCGTCGATCAACGCCTCGCGGGTGCGCTGCTTCTTGCGCTCACGCCGACCGCACGTGGGCGCCGCACAGCTCGTTTCCACCGTGGTCGCCTCCATGCCAGGAGGGTAACCGAGGAAGTTCACTTAGCCAAGGTCACCTTTCACTTTGTGACAGTAGTCATACTAAGACTTTAGTCGCTTGACGACATGTGTCATGGCATGACACTTTTGTGCCTCATCGAACTTCACGGAGGCAAGTTCATGTCCCAAGCGACACTCGCGCCACACGCTGAGGCGCGCGACAGGCCGAGTCGTACCGGACACGGCCACCCCTGGCTCACCCTGTTCGCGGTCGCCCTCGGCGTGATGATGGTCGGGCTCGACGCCACGGTCGTCTCCATCGCCAACCCCGCCATCGCGAGAGACCTGAACGCGGACCTCACCGGGCTGCAGTGGGTCACCAACGGATACCTGCTCGCCCTCGCCGTCACGCTGATCCCCGCGGGAAAGATCGCTGACCGGTTCGGTCGCAAGCGGACCTTCCTGGTGGGAGTGGTCGGATTCGCCGCCGCGTCGTTGCTGGTGGGTCTCTCGGGCGGCATCGGGATGGTGATCTTCTGGCGCGTCGTCCAGGGGTTCGCGGGGGCGCTGCTCCAACCGGCCAGCCTGGCGATCATCCGCAACACCTTCCCTCCACACCGGCTCAACGCCGCGATCGGCATCTGGGGTGCCACGGTCGGGATCTCCATCGCCGGCGGCCCGATCGTCGGTGGGCTCCTCGTCCAGCACGTCAGCTGGGAGTCGGTCTTCTACCTCAACGCACCGCTCGGTCTCATCGCCCTTCTGGTCGGCCTGTGGGTGATCCGGGAGTCGCGTGACGAGGAGGCGCACGGATCCTTCGACCTGTCCGGCGTCGCCCTGCTGTCGGCGTCGCTGTTCGCCTTGGTCTGGGGGCTGATCAAGGCGGGCTCGTACGGTTTCGGCGACCCGGTGCCGGTGTGGTCGTTCGTCGCGTTCGCGGTGCTTCTCGCCGGCTTCGTCGTTCGTGAACTGATGGCCTCACACCCCGTACTGCCGCTGAGCCTGTTCCGCTCGGTGTCGCTGTCAGCGGCGACGGGCCTGCTGCTGCTCGGCGTCTTCGCGCTGTTCGGCACGATCTTCTTCATCACGCTGTACCTGCAGCAGGTGCACGGGCTGAGCCCGGTCGCGTCGGGCGTGCGACTGCTCCCGATGACCGGCATCTTCATCGTCTCCTCGCCGCTGGGCGGTGCGCTGACCCAGCGCTTCGGCCCGCGGGTGCCACTGGTGCTCGGCATGGTGTTCACCGCCGTGGCGATGTTCGGCCTGTCCCGGATCAGCGTGGACGCGTCGTACAACACCATCTGGCCCTGGTTCGTGCTGATCGGCCTGGCGTTCGGCTTCATCCTGACCGCCGGAACAGAGGCCATCGTCGGCAACGCCCCGGTGCAGCTGGCGGGGGTCGCGGGCGGCCTGCAGCAGACCGCGTTCCAGGTCGGCGGCGTGCTCGGCACGTCGGTCCTCGGCACGATCCTGTCCACCCGTGTCGGCAACGTCCTCGTGGACCGGCTGTCCGGAGCGGGGGTTCCCGCGCCGGCGGCGCACGGGCTCGCGGGAGCCAAGTCCTACGTCGCGCAGGGCGTCGCGCCGGTGCCCCCCGGCACCCCCGGGCCCGTCGCGAACGCGATCACGAAC
>DASQPY010000187.1:0-14420 GCA_035643735.1 Actinoallomurus sp.
TCGAGCATCTCCAGGCCTCTGACGGCCCAGAGCTGCAGCGACTCGTCGTCGCTCTCCAGCTCGCCGGCCAGGACGCGCAGCGCGCCCGGGGACCGGGCCTCGGAGATGAGTTCGAGGAGCCAGCAACGCAGCTCGTCGTTCTGCTCACGCGCGAACTCGGCGATCAGCTCGTCCACGTACGCGTCCGCATGCTCGCGCAGGAAGTCGAAGCCGCGGGTGCTGAGCCGTGCGTCCTGGCTCCGCATCGACTCCAACGCCTGCGCGAAGCGCTGGTTGGTCATCAGGTCTTCCTAGAGGTCCGCACGAATACCGGCGCACCGCATCGTAGATGACACCTCGGACAAAAGTCCTAGCCTGAGATCGGGGCGGCCCAGTCGAGCTGCCGAACCAGTTCCTCGTCCGGTACCCCGGCCGGCCCTGCGGGGCGCGGCCGTGCCGGGCTCGGCGCACGGCCGGCGGTGAGCCGGGCACTGTTGGCGATGTTGTGCTCGACGCGCGGGCGGCGCAGCAGCTCGTACGTCTCCAGGGCCACGTCCATCGACGGAGCGTCACGCAGCGCCTTGGCCAGCACGATCGCGTCCTCCAGCGCCATCGAGGCGCCCTGCCCGGTCGCCGGCGAGGCCGCGTGCGCCGCGTCGCCGATCAGCAGCGTCCGCGCGGTGCGCCAGCGCTCGACCGCGGGCAGGTCACAGGCGTTGGTCACCATCAGCCGGTCGCCGGTGGCGGCGACGATGTCCGCGGCCGGCGTGGCGTCGGGCCGGAGCAGCGCCATGAGCCGCTCACGCCACAGCTCGGGCGTGGTGGCGGCGATCTGCTCGGCCGGTAGTTCCTCGCCGGGCACCCGCGCGAACCAGTACGTCTCTCCCGCCGGTGAGACCGCGTGCCCGAACGCGGCCCCACTGCCGCGGATCATCTCGATCCGCTCCGGCTCGCCGTACGCGACGGTGGTGTAGCCGTAGAAGACATGCTGCCCGGCGTAGCGCGGGGGCGCGCCACCCGGGTCGATGAGCGACCGCGTGACGGAGTTCAGGCCGTCCGCGCCGATGAGCAGTTCGCCGGTGGCGGTGGATCCGTCGCCGAAGACGGCGGTGACCGCCCCGGGCTCCTCGCGCGCGGAGACGAGCCGCTTTCCGTGCCGGACCGCGATGCCGCGACGGAGCACTTCGGCCCGCAGCGCCGCGCACAGCTCGGCACGGCGCAGGCAGCGGTAGCGCGTCAGCGCGTCCTCGTGCAGTCCCAGCGGCACGGAGGCGACCTCGGCACCGGTCTTGGCGACGACGCGCATCGTGGTGAGCGGGAACCCGGCCTCGGCGACCACACGAGCCGCGTCGACCTGGGCGAGCGCGAGCATGCCGTTGCTCGCGAGCGTGAGGAACGCGCCGAGGTCCTGCCCGCCGCAAGGATGCGCCTCGTACACGACCGGCTCGGCACCGGCCTTGTGCAGGGCCAGCGCCACCGCGAGCCCGCCGACACCACCACCGACGATCAGAATCCGCGCCACCCGGCCCAGTGAACCAGGCACCGTACGCCCCGTCACTTCGAGCGGGAAGTACGGGTCGATGAGTCGGCGATCAACTGCCCGAGGCTCGGTAGAACGCCGCGTGGTCCGGCTCGAGCGGGGTGTTGCCGAGGATCAGGTCCGCGGACTTCTCGGCCACCATCATCACCGGCGCGTAGATGTTGCCGTTGGTGATGTAGGGCATGACGGACGCGTCGACGACGCGCAGCCCCTCCAGCCCGTGCACGCGCATGCTCGCCGGGTCCACGACCGACAGCGCGTCCGTGCCCATCTTGGCGGTGCAGGACGGATGCAGCGCTGTCTCGGCGTCCCTCGCGACCCAGTCGAGGATCTCCTCGTCGGTCTGGACGCCGGGTCCGGGCGACAGCTCCCCGTCGTTGAACTCCTCCATCGCCGGCTGGTTGAGGATGTCGCGGGCGACGTGGACCGCCTCCACCCACTCGCGCCTGTCCTGCTCGGTGGACAGGTAGTTGAAGCGCAGCGCCGGGTGCTCGTCGGGGTCGGTCGAGCGGATCTTGACGGTGCCGCGGGTGTCGGCGTACATCGGTCCGACATGCACCTGGTAGCCGTGGCGGCCACCGGGCGCCGAGCCGTCGTAGCGGATCGCGATCGGCAGGAAGTGGAACATGAGGTTCGGGTAGGCCACCTCGGCGTTGCTACGGACGAAGCCGCCGCCCTCGAAGTGGTTGGTCGCGGCGGGCCCGGACCGCAGGAACAGCCACTGCGCCCCGATGAAGGGCCGCTTCCACTTCGCCAGCGCCGGCTGCATCGAGACCGGCTGCTTGCACGCGTACTGGACGTAGACCTCGAGGTGGTCCTGAAGGTTCTCCCCCACGCCCGGCACGTCGGCCACCACGTCGATGCCCAGCTCACCCAACTCGCCGGCGTTGCCGACCCCGGAGAGCTGGAGCAGCTGCGGGGTGTTGATGGCGCCACCGCACAGAATGATCTCCTCGCCGTACACCTCGTGCGTCCGGCGGCCCTTCCGGTACCGCACACCCACCGCGCGCTCGCCCTCGAAGAGGACCTTGGTGGCATACGCGCGCGTCCGTACGGTGAGGTTCGGCCGGCCCATCACCGGGTGCAGGTAGGCACGCGCCGCCGACAGGCGCCGGCCCAAGTGCACGTTGCGGTCGAAGGGCGCGAAGCCCTCCTGCCGGTAGCCGTTGACGTCGTCCGTACGCGGGTAACCGGCCTCCTCCGCGGCGTCGAAGAACGCCTCGAACAGCGGGCCCGTGGCCGGTCCGCGCTCCAGCACCAGAGGGCCGTCGTGGCCGTGCCACTCCTCGTCGCCGGCCAGGCAGTTCTCCAGGCGCTTGAAGTAGGGGAGGCAGTGCGCGAAGTCCCAGTCCTTCATGCCGTCGTCGCCGGCCCAGCGCTCGTAGTCCAGCGGGTTGCCGTGCTGGAAGATCATCCCGTTGATGCTGCTGGAGCCGCCGAGAACCTTCCCCCGCGCGTGGTAGATCCGCCGGTCGCCCATGTGCGGCTCGGGCTCGGACTCGTACTTCCAGTCATAGAACCTGCTGCCGATGGGGAAGGTCAGCGCGGCCGGCATGTGGATGAAGACGTCCCACCGGTAGTCCGGCCGGCCCGCCTCGAGCACCAGCACCCGGTGCGCGGCGTCCGCCGACAGCCGGTTGGCCAGTGCGCTGCCCGCCGAGCCTCCGCCGACGATGACGAAGTCGTACTCCTCCCGGCTCACAGCGACTCCCCGGCCACCACCGCGGCCTCCCGCCGGCTGTGCGGAAGCGTCCACGAGCGGCGGACCAGCAGCATGATCCCGCCGACGATGACGATCAGCGCGCTGGTCAGCAGGGCGCCCCACTGGTAGTACCAGTGGTCGGTGCCGTAGACGGCGCCGCGCGGCCAGAACAGGTTGATGATCATGCCGATGCCGTAGAGCACCGCGAACGCGTTGACGACGACGCCGAAGCGGCCCATCTTGAAGAAGGGCCCGTGGTCCGGGTCGGGCCACTGCCCGCGCAGGCGCCGCACCAGCATCGGGGCGGTGACCAGCAGGTACGGGATGTAGAACAGGATGATCGCGGTCGAGGTGAGGACGAAGAACGCCCGCTGGTTGCCGATGTTGATCAGCAGCACCACGACGGTGAGCAGGCCCGTGATCAGGGCGGGCACGACGGGGGTCTTCGAGCGCGGCGAGACCTTGGCGATGGCCTCGCCGAAGGGCAGCCGCCCGTCGCGGGCCATCGCGAAGATCATCCGGATCGCGGCGGTCTGGACGGCGAGGCAGCAGACGGTGATCGCGATCGCCGAGCACACGAGGAAGACGTCGCCGAGGGTGTTCCCCAGCGTGGACTTGAGCAGGTACGGCATGCCGGAGACACTCAACTCCTTGGCGTGGATGTTCCCCACCGCCATCATGCCGACCAGCATCAGCAGGCCGCCCACCACGAAGGCCGCGCTGATCGCGCGGATGATCGCGCGGGGCGCGTGCCGGCGCGGCTCGCGGGTCTCCTCCGCCAGCGAGCCCGCGGTGTCGAAGCCGTAGAAGACATAGGCGCTCATCAGCGAGGCGACCAGGAACGCGCCGAGGTAGCCGAGGGAGTGGCCAGAGCCCGAACCGGCCGTGTCGAACACCACCTGCGGGCCGCGGCGGATGTGGATCGCCAGGGCGAGGATCAGCAGGATGATGCCGCCGAGCTCGACCGCGACACCGAAGTTGTTGATCTTCGCCATCACCTTGACGCCGACCATGTTGATGATCGTGGTGAAGACGACCAGCCCGAGACCCAGGATGATGGCGTTCTCGGCACCGCCGGGCGTCGACGTCGCCCCGATGTCGGCCTTACCCCCGACGATCTGGAAGCCCGACCAGACCTGCGGCAGGATGATCTGGTACGCCACGGCCACCGCGGCGGCGGTCACGACCGCTCCGATGATCATGATCCAGCCGGCGAACCACGAGGTCACGGGCCGCGCGATCTGCTTGGACCACTGGTAGACCGACCCCGCGAGCGGGTACTGGCCGGCCATCTCGGCGAAGCAGAGCGCCACCGCGAGCTGCCCGACGAACACCAGGGGCCAGGTCCAGATGAACGCGGGTCCCCCGGAGCCGAAGCCGAAGAAGAACAGCTGGAAGACCCCGGTCATGATCGAGATGTAGCTGAACCCGGAGGCGAAGCTGGAGAACGACCCGAGAGAGCGTTCCAGCTGCTGTTTGTAGCCGAACTCTGCGAGGTCGGCGATGTCGGCGTTGCTGTCGAGCTGTGGTCGGGGATTCACGGGGAGTGATTCGCCATGGACTGCCATGGCAGCTCCTTTGTTCGGTTGGCGTCGCTCAGCCGGAGAACCAGCGCGTCGGCTGTGGAGCGGCGTTGTGATAGATGTGCTTCTTTTCCTGGTACTCGTCGAGACCGGAGGGCCCCAGCTCACGGCCGACTCCCGACTTGCCGAAGCCGCCCCATTCGGCCTGCGGGAGATAGGGGTGAAAGTCGTTGATCCACACGGTGCCGTGCCGCAGTGCCGCCGCGACCCGCTCCGCCCGGCCCGCGTCCGCCGTCCAGACCGCGCCGGCCAGGCCGTAGTCGGTGTCGTTGGCGATCCGTACCGCCTCTTCCTCGGTGCCGAACCGCTCCACGGTCACCACCGGCCCGAACACCTCCTCGCGTACGACCGCCATGTCGCGGGTGCAGTCCGCGAGGACGGTCGGCCGGAGGAAGAACCCGCCGGCGAGCGTCGGCTCCGGCGGGCGCATGCCACCGGCGAGCAGCGTCGCACCGTCGGCGATGGCCCGCTCGATGTGGCCCTCGATCTTGGCGCGGTGCGCGGCCGAGACCAGAGGCCCGCACTCGGAGCCCGGATCCAGTCCGTTGCCGAGCCGGATCCGGTCGGCACGCGCAGCCAGTTCGGCGACGAACCGGTCGTGGATCTCCTCCTGCACGATCAGCCGCGAGCCGGCCGAACAGACCTGCCCTGAGTGCAGGAACGCGGCGGTGAGCGCGTAGTCGACCGCCGTCTCGAAGTCGGTGTCGGCGAACACGACGTTGGGGTTCTTGCCACCCAGCTCGAGCGCCACCCGCCGGACGCCCTTGGCGGCGGCCGCCATGATCTCCTGACCGGTGGCGAGGCCGCCGGTGAACGAGATCAGGTCGACGCCCGGGTGGGCCACCATGGCCCGTCCCACGACGTCACCCCGGCCGAGCAGGAGATTGACGACGCCCGGTGGCACCCCGGCCTCCTCGACCAGCCCAACGAGCGCCACGGTGGTGAGCGGGGTGAGCTCGCTGGGCTTGATCAGGGTCGTGTTGCCGGCCACCAGCGCCGGGGCGAGCTTCCACGACATCTGCAGCAGCGGATAGTTCCACGGCGCGATCAGCGCGCAGACGCCCACGGGTTCGTGCACGATCCTGCTGATGACGTTCGGCAGACCGGCGTCCACGACGCGCCCGGCATGGGTGCCCGCGAGCCCGGCGTAGTAGCGGAAGACCGCGGTGACGTCGTCGACGTCGGCCTGGCCCTCCTTGAGGGTCTTACCGGTGTCGAGGCTCTCGGCCCGCGCGATCGTCTCCCGGTCCCGTTGCAGCAGGTCCGCGATCCGCGAGAGCGTACGGCCGCGCTCGACGGCGGGCGTACGCGGCCAAGGGCCGGACGCGAAGGCGGAGCGGGCGGCGGCAACGGCGCGGTCGACATCTTCGGCGGTGGCTTCGGCGACGGTGTCCAGCACGCTCGCGTCGAAGGGGTTGAGGGTCGGCGACGTCGCCTGAGACGAGGAAGCCGTCCACATCCCATCGATGTAGAGGTCCTTGATACCAGTTTCCTCTCTGTTCGCCCCATCGCTCCCCTTGCGTACGTTTGTACACAAGCCGCGTGACCAGTGTCAATGCGCGACCTGCGACGTTATGAGAGCGAGAAGTAGCTGAGGGAGACTCTGGTTCATGTCGACACGCGGGCATTTCGGCAGGCGGGGCCGCGGCCCGACCGACCCCGACCGGCGGGAGCGGATCGCGAACGCGGCGATCGCGGTCGTGGCCGAACGCGGCATCGAGGGCGTCACCCACCGCGCGGTGGCCGCGGCGGCCGGAGTGCCCCTGGGATCCACGACGTACCACTTCGCCACACTGGACGACCTGCTGGTCGTCGCGCTGCACACGGCCGCCGAGCACAACGTCGCCCGGCTGCGCGAGTGGGAGCGCGGACTGCCCTCGGACGCCGACCTCGCCACCGCCCTGGCCGATCTGGTGGTGCGCGGGCTCACCGAGGAGCGCGCCCAGACCGTCGTGGAGTACGAGCTGTACGTCGCGGCGCTTCACCGGCCGTCCCTGCGGCAAGCGAGCGTGGGGTGGGACGACGCCCTGGTGGAGCTGTTCGCCTCCCGCACGGACGACGTCACCGGACAGCTGCTCGCGGCGACCTTCTGCGGCCTGCTGATGCAGGCGCTCCTGGCCGACCCGCCGCCCACGCGCGACGGGGTGCAAGCGATCTTCCGCCGAGCGCTCCGGGGAACGCCGCCGGAGTTCCCCGGAGAGCGCTGACCGGCGGGCCGCCGGCCTGCAACGGTCTGTGGATGGTCCCGCTGGTGGGGAACCAGCCGTTGCCGGGCCCCGGTCGCGTCGTACCGCTGCCACGTGTTGGGGAACTCGATCGGCGGACGTGACGGCCGGCTCGACAGCGCCGGCACGTGGTTACCCGGGCCGCGCCCCCTCCGGTGGTGACGACGTCCGTTCAGGCGAGCGCGCCGAGGGCGGCCTGGACGTCGCTTTCGTCGTTGAAGTAGTGAAAGCCGAACCTGATCCGGTCGCCCAGCGCGGTGGCGCGTACGCCGTGTTCGCGGAGCCGGTCGGCGACCTGGTCGGCCCGGTCGGTCTCCAGGACGACGATCTGGGAGGGCGGCGCATCGGTGACCCGGCGCAGACCGATGTCCCGTGCCCGTTCGGTGAGCCGTGCGGCAAGGCCGAGGCAGTGCCGCTCGACCTGGGCGGGGTCGAGTGCGCCGAGGAGCCGCAGGGCGTGCACGGCGCCGATCCAGGAGAACCAGGCGGGTGACGCGTCGAACCGCCCGGCGTCGGTGGCGAGGTCCGCCGGGCCGAAGTACCCGTACGGCGAGCCGGTCGACTTCCAGCTCGGGGCGAGAGGCCGCAGCTCCTCGATCCGGTCCGGCCTGGTGACGAGCCATGCCGCGCCTCGGGGGCAGAGCATCCACTTGTACCCGTGGACGGCGAGGTGGTCGGGGTTCACCGCCGGGTCGAGGCGGAGCACGCCGAGTGACTGCGTGAGGTTGACGAACAGCCGCGCGCCGACCCGGTCGGTCGCGGCGCGCAGCGCGGTGAGGTCGAGTCGTTGCCCGTCGCGGCTGGTCACCTCGCTCACGGCGAGGAGCGAGACGCGCTCGTCCAGGGCCTCGATCAGGTCCTCGACGCGGGTCGACCCGTCGCGCGGCGGCACGGCCACCACCTCGTGCCGCGCCGTCCACGGGAAAAGGTTGCTGCGGAACTCCTGTGCGGGCAGCACGATCCGGCCGGGCGGCAGTGACGCGGCCACCGTGGCGGCCGCCTCGGCGAGCGAGCCGACCGTCGAGACGGTGGCCCGGTCCACGCCGACGAGCCGGGCGAACAGGGTGCGTGCCTCGCCGGGGGCCGCGTCCCAGGCACGCCAGTCGAACTCCCCCGACGACCAGGCCGACAGCGTGTCCCGCATCGCCTCCACCACGGGCCGGGCGCCCGGTGGCGCGCCGGGGGTGTCGAGCCAGACGGTCGAGCGGAGTGCCGGGAACAGCTCGCGGAAGCGCCCGGCCTCCATCACCTCGGCACCGCGGCGAAGCCCTCGATCTCGACGGTCAGCTCGGGCGTGGCGAGGGAGTCGACCACCATGAGCGAGTGAGCGGGCCAGTCTCCGCCGGGGTACCAGGCCGCGAAGACCTCCTCGCGCGCGGCGCGGCAGCCCGCGAGATGCTCACGCGCCGAGACCATGGTCACCAACTTGACGAGGTTCTCCGGGCCGGCGCCGAGCGAGTTGAGAAGCACACCGATGTTGGCGAACGCCTGACGGGTCTGCGACTCCCCGTCCGTACCGGCGAGTGTGCCGTCCTCGAACACACCGACCTGACCGGCGATGAAGATCAACTCATGGTCGGGCGGCGCGGCGGCCAGGTGACTGTACTGCCCGATCGGTGCGGCCAGACCGTCCGGACTCCAGCGGCGAATCATCTCTCCAAAATGGCACACCCGCGCCGGGTGGTCGCACCCGGCACCACGTCAGCCGAGGCGGATGTAGCCGGCGAACCGGCCGGTCGTCCGCTCTCGCCGGTAGGAGTACAGCTCGGGCGTCTCCATCGTGCAGCGCCCGTCGTGGCGGACGTCCTTGACGCCCTCGGCGGCGAGTTGCGCGGCGATGCCGGCGCGCACGTCCAGGGCGGGCGTGCCCTGCCGGGTCGTCGACCGCGCCTCCGGGAGTACCGCCGAGACCTCGTCGCGCAGCTCCGCGGAGACCTCGTAACAGAGCCCGCAGGCGTTCGGGCCGACCAGGGCCGTCATCCGCGCGGGGTCCGCGCCGCGCCCGGCCATCGCGCGTACGAGCGCGGGCACCACGCCGAGGGCGGTTCCGACCCGACCGGAGTGCGCCGCACCGACCAGGCCGGCCTCCGCGTCGGCGACCAGCACCGGCGCGCAGTCCGCGACCAGCACGCAGAGCGCCAGATCCGGTGCGTCGGTGAACACCGCGTCCAGCTCCGGCGGCGTCTCGCCGAAGGGCTCGGTCACGTACGCGACGTCGGCGCTGTGCACCTGCCGCATGTAGACGACACGGGCGGGGGCGGCGCCGAACTCCAGCGCCGTCTTGTCGCGGTTGGCGCGTACCGCCGCGGGGTCGTCGCCCACCGCTCCGCCGAGGTTGCGGCTGTCGTACGGCGCGGCGCTGACGCCACCGTGCCGATCGGTGATGACCATGTGAACTCGATCAGCCGGCTTCATCACGTGGCTCCTCACCCCGATAGGTCGCCGCAGAGATTACCAAGCGGCTCAGCCCCGTCCGCGGCGTCCGTGGCGGCCTCGGTGACCGTCGTCCTTCGCCACGTGGACGGCCGGGGAGCCGCCCTGGCAGTCGACGGTCACGCCGTACTCCTCCTCTTCCGACTCGAAGGTGAGTGAGGCGGAGGCCACCGGGCCCCGCTCGACACCGTCCGTGTGGAACCCCTGTGCGGGGATGGCCCCCAGGACCGTCACCTTCCCGCCTTCGCAGCGGGCCGTCACCGTGCCGCCGCCGGCGTCCAGGTTCCGGGTCACCCCTCCGGTCGGGGACGCGCTCGGCGAGGGAACCGGCGTCAAGGGAGGACGTGTGGCACCGGCCTGGCTCAGCGCGCGGTGCACCGCCTCGTCGTCCAGCGCGCGCACGCTGTTGCCGGTGATGCCGTCCTCGAGGACGTCGATCGCGGCGACCCCCGCGGTGGTGGCGGCACCCGCGACCACGAGCCAGCCGACGATGCCGAGAATGACGCGCCGGTTCATTCCGCCATCATGACCCCTCGACCTCTAAGAAGGGGTTAAGCCGTAGCTAAGGCGCGTCCGGCCGCAAGCAGTCTCGTACCGGCACGAGTTACCGTGCACACGTGCCCCAGGTGCTCATCGTCGAGGACGACGTCCAGATCCGCACTTCGCTGGTGCGGGCGCTCAGCGAACAGGGCCATGCCGTCTCGTCGGCGCACACCGCCATGAGCGGGCTGCGGCAGGCCGTGGAGGACCGCCCGCATGTCGTGGTGCTGGATCTCGGACTGCCCGACCTGGACGGGCGCGAGGTCCTGCGCATGCTGCGAGCGGTCAGCCGCGTACCGGTGATCGTGGCGACCGCACGCGACGACGAGGAAGAGATCGTCCGCGTGCTCGACGCCGGCGCCGACGACTACCTCATCAAGCCGTTCGGCGCCGCCCAGCTCGAGGCGCGCATCCGTGCTGTGCTGCGGCGCGCGACCGAGCAGGAGACCAGCCCCTCGATCATGATCGGCGGGCTGACCGTCTCACCGCGGGCTCGCGAGGCCGTCCTCGACGGCGTCACGCTGGACCTGAGCCCGAAGGAGTTCGACCTGCTGCACCATCTCGCCGCGCGGCACGGCGAGGTGGTCACCAAACGGGACCTGCTCAC
The DNA here is from genome assembly GCA_035643735.1 of Actinoallomurus sp. GTDB lineage: Bacteria > Actinomycetota > Actinomycetes > Streptosporangiales > Streptosporangiaceae > Actinoallomurus. Next base: position 10,610 of record DASQPY010000187.1, read on the forward strand.
CGAGGTCTGGCGCGTGCCGTACGGCGGAGCGGACAAGACGGTCGACGTCCACCTCTCCTGGCTGCGCCGCAAGCTGGGCGAGACGGCGCAGGAGCCGCGCTACCTGCACACCGTACGCGGCGTGGGCGTCAAGCTCGTCGCCCCCGGCGCGTGAGACCGCGATGAGACGCCGGCTCACGCTGCTCGTCGCGGCGACGACCTCCCTGGTCGTCGTCGCCTTCCTGGTGCCCCTGGCCCTGCTGGTGCGGATGGTCGCCGTCGACCGGGCGGTCGGCGCGGCCACGCTGGAGGTCGAGTCGCTCTCGCCCCTGGTGACGACGGTGGACCGGCAGTCGCTCGCGCTGGCGTTCGACCAGGCCGGCGCGTCCGGTGGGCGGCCGATCACGGTCTTCTTCCCGGACGGCAGCACGGTGGGCGCGTCCGTACGCCGGTCGGCCGCGGTCGACCTCGCCGCACGGGGCAACAGCGTCACGGCGCGCGTACCCGGTGGGCGGGAGATTCTTGTCGCCGTCGAGGGCATGCCCGGCGGCACCGCTGTCGTACGGACGTACGTGCCGGACAGCGAGCTCGGACGCGGCGTCAGGCGGGCCTGGCTGATCCTCGGGCTCCTCGGGGTCGTCCTGCTCGGACTCGGCCTGCTGGTCGCCGACCGGCTCGCCAAGTCCCTGGTCGGCTCGACGCGCGACCTGGCGGCGGTGTCCCACCAGCTCGCCGCCGGACGGCTCGACGCGCGGGCCCGGCCCGGCGGCACACCGGAGCTGGGCGAGGTCGCGACCGCGCTGAACCACCTCGCCGGCCGTATCGAGGAGCTGCTCGCCCAGGAACGCGAGGCCGCGGCCGACCTCTCCCACCGGCTGCGCACCCCGCTGACCGCGCTCCGCCTCGAACTTGAATCGCTGCACGACCCCGAGGAGGCCGCCCGCGCGGAAGCGTCGGTGGACGCCCTCGAACGCGCGGTCAGCCAGATCATCGCCGACACGCGCCGCCCCGCGCGTACCGGGGCGGGCCGATGCGACGCGGCGGAGGTGGTCGCGGACCGGGTGAGGTTCTGGGCCGTACTGGCCGAGGACCAGGACCGCCCGCTCACCGTGCCGGCCGCCGGCGGGCCGCCACTGCCGGTAGCCGTCCCCCGCGAGGAGCTCGCGACCTGCGTCGACGCCCTGCTCGGAAACGTCTTCGCACACACGCCCGAGGGCACAGCACTCGCGGTGGGCCTCGAACCGCGCCCCGGCGGCGGTGCCCGGCTGACCGTCTCCGACGACGGCCCGGGATTCGCCACCTCCGACCCGCTGGAGCGCGGCGTGAGCGGGGCGGGCTCCAGCGGTCTGGGCCTGGACATCGTCCGTCGCACCGCCGAATCCTCGGGCGGCTCGTTGTCCATCGGCCCCTCGGCCTCCGGCGGCGCCCTCGTCACCCTCGATCTCGCGGCGGCCACGGTCCGCTAGCGCGCGAGGCCTGCGGCGGTGGCCTGGAGCAGGCGGGTCAGGCGTGGTTCGAAGTCGAGGGCGACGTGCCCCCAGCGGGGGTGCTGGGCGTAGAGCTCGGCCAGAGTGGGCGTGGGATGGGAAAGCTGCCAGAGATTGGCGGTCAGCCCCAGCGCGGCGGTGATGAGGTCCCGCACCTGGGCGGTGGTCATGGTGCCCGCGGCGGTGAGGGCGTCGACGATGGCGTCGTAGGCGGCGAACGATTCGGTCTTGAAGCGGCGGGCGCGCTCGATGCCGACCTCGCCTTCGAGGCTGAGCGGTACGTGGGTGAGCAGGTCGCAGAACAGCGGCTGTGCGACGACGGTGGTGGCCACGGCGGCGGCGGTCTGGTCCGGGGTGAGGTCACGGACGTCGGCGAGGTGGGCGGTGAGGATGTCGCGCCACTGTTTCCAGCCGCGTTCGGCCAGTTCGAGCAGGAGTTCTTCCTTGCTGTCGAAGTAGCGGCGGACGGCCGAGGGGTGCAGGCCGGCGGCCTCGGTGACGGCCGCGAGAGTGATGTGGCGGACCCCGCCGCGGTCGGCGGCCAGGGCGCGAGCGGCGTCGAGGAGGTCTTCGGCGCGGCGGAGTTTGGCCTCCTGCGAGCGGGCCCGGCTGTGCATGCCCTCACCATAACGCTAGCGGGATGCGTTAGGTGGCCGGATGCGTTAGCGTGGAGATAACGCAATCCAATTGCGTTGAGTCCCGCGACCGTACCAGGGCGCGCGACCAGCGATGAACGGAGTCCGACCCATGCCGAAGGTATTCCTGGTCACCGGTTCCTCCCGTGGCCTCGGCCGCGCGATCGTCACCGCGGCTCTGGCCGCCGGGCACCGGGTGATGGCCACCGCCCGTGACCCGCGGTCCCTGGACGATCTGGTCGCCGCTCACGGCGACCAGATCCGCACCGCCCGGCTCGACGTGACGGACACCGGCGCCGCCGAGCAGGTCGTCCGTGAGGCGGTCGACGCGTTCGGACGCCTGGACGTCGTGGTCAACAACGCGGGCCAGGGCGACCGCGCCTCCCTGGAGGACACCACCCTGGAGGCGTTCCGCCGCCAGATCGACACCAACTTCTACGGCACCGTCTACCTCAGCCGGGCCGCCCTGCCCGTCATGCGCCGGCAGGGCGAGGGCCACATCATCCAGATCTCCTCCCTCGGCGGCCGGATCGCCAGCCCCGGCATGACCGCATACCAGTCCGCCAAGTGGGCCGTCGGGGGCTTCTCCGAAGTCCTTGCCACCGAGGTCGCGCCCCTCGGCATCAAGGTCACCGTCCTCGAACCCGGCGGCATGCGCACCGACTGGGCCGGATCTTCCATGCACACCCCGCCTGTCAGCGACCCGTACCAGGCCACCGTCGGGGCCGCCGCGGAGGCGATGCGCGACTTCGCCCAGGAGGCCAACGGCGACCCCGCCAAGGTCGCCCAGGTCGTCCTCACCGTCGCCGACCTCGACGAACCCCCGCTGCGCCTGCTGCTGGGCACCGACTCCTACACCTATGGACGCGCGGCCTGGTCCCGGCGTCTGGACGAGGATGAGAAGTGGGAGCACCTGAGCGTCTCCACCGACCACGACCAGGCGAACGGCGACGGCACACGGTGGCTCGGTGACCGGCCCGCCGCCGGTCGGCGTGATGGCGAGCGGGACGCCCGCCGAGCTTCTTAGAGCCCGCGCGGACTCTTAGCCGGGCCTTAGGGATCTCGCAGCGCGCCACTATCGTCCGGCGGGCGACTCTCTCCTCATGCGGTTCCCCACGGACGGGGGCCGAACGCGAGGAGGGGTTCGAATGCGCAAGAAGGCAGCCATCACCACAGGCGTGGCAGCCGCCGTTCTCGGCGGTGGACTGGCGCTCGCGCTGAACGGGGGCGGCGCCGCCTCGGCGGCGGGAACCACGGCCGGCGCCGGCGCCGTCTCTTCGGCGCGGCCGACCGGCAGTCCCGCGATGACGAAGATCAGCCGCTCGAAGGCGGAACAGATCGCGCTCGCGGCGGTTCCCGGGGGCCGGGTCACGTCGGCCGAGCTGGAGAGCGAGCACGGGGTTCCGGTCTGGTCGGTGCGCGTCACGGACGGTGGCGTACGCCATGACCTGGACATCAACGCGTACACCGGCAAGGTCATCCGCGACCGGGACGATGACGCCAGGCCCGCCGCGCCCGAACGCCGTCACGACCGGGCGCGCGAGGCGGAGCACCGGCGCGGCGAGGCCGAACCCCGCGATGACCACGGCCGTGAGGCCGAGCACCGGCACGGCGAGGCCGAGCCGGGCGACGACCACGGACGGCACGGCGAGGGCGAGGACCACCACGGCGGCGGCGATGGCGGCCACCGCGGACGCGGCCGCTGACCGG
>DASQPY010000188.1:0-4613 GCA_035643735.1 Actinoallomurus sp.
CTGTAGTAGTAGCGGCCGGTGACGCCCTTGTCGGCGAGCCGGTCCCAGATCGCCGGCATCGTCGCGATCTTGTCGACCGAGGTGGTCGTACGGTCGGTCTGCGCGGAGTGCAGGAAGAACCGGTTGGGGAAGGTCGGCGCCATCATCGCGGCGAAGTAGCGGTCGCAGACCGTCCACTCACGCGCCGCCCGTCCGTAGAAGCCCAGGTCGGCGGCCTCGAAATAGCCGATGGACAGCTCGTCGTTCGCGCCGGCGCGCAGCCAGCCGTCGCACGCGCCGTCATTGAACTCGGTGCGGCCGCCCTCATAGGAGTGGTCCGGGTCGTTGAAGCCGCAGCGGTTCCCGCCATGAAACCGCGCCGACTGACATCGTTCACCGTCGTCTCCCAACGTCAACGGGATGGCCCGAGCCGAGTATGACGGCTGGGACCAATGCCGAGTGAAGTTGAGAAGACGGCTTTCGGACACCTGCCGGGCAGGCGGGAAAGAAGCGCCGCTCGGGTCAGGCGAGGGGGCTCTGGTCGAGCTGCCGGAGCAGGTCGGCGGCGCTCTCGTAGACGGCGACCGCGCCCGCCTCCCGCAGGGCCTCCTCGCCGATGCCGCCGGTCAGCACGCCGACGCACGGCACCCCCGCCTTCCGGCAGGCGTACACGTCCCAGACCGCGTCGCCGACGAAGACGGCGCGCTCCGGCTCCACCTCGGCGCGTTCGAGCGCGAGCGTCACGATGTCGGGCGCGGGCTTGCTCTCCCCCGTCTCGCTCGACGACGTGGCGGCGGCGATCGCGTCGTCGGCGCCCAGCGCCTCGCGCAGCGCCGCGAGCTCGCCCGAGGAGGCGGAACTGGCCAGGACGACCTTCTTGCCGCGTCCGGCACAGGCGCGCAGCAGGTCCGCCGCTCCGTCGAAGGCGCGCAGCCGGGTCCAGAAGACGCCGTACAGCGCCCGGTGCGCCGCCCTGATGTCGTCGTCGGCGTCGTGGTCGCGGTCATCGGGCAGCAGGTGGTCCAGCAGCTTGTCCGAACCCATGCCGATGGCCCGGTGCACGTCGGCCATGTCCACGCCGTGGTCGTGCTGGCGGAACGCCTCCCACCAGCACACCGCGTGCAGATAGTTGGTGTCGACCAGCGTCCCGTCCACATCGAAGATCATCGCGTCCGCCATTCCCGTCGCCTACCCGGGTGGCACGCGAGTAACCGTGTCACTACCCCGCGGTCACCGAGGCGTCGGCGTACCGCAGCAGTGCGCCGAGCCCGTTACCGGCGTGCCAGCCGTACGACGCGATGAGCAGCAGCTCACCGTCGGTCCCGGCGAGTGCTCTGACCAGGGCGGCGTCCGCGCGGTCCGCCACGGGTTCGGTCACTCCCAGGGCACGCAGCTCCCCGGGTGAGGTCGCCAGGTCGGTGCAACGCGGCCCGGTCCACACCGGCGTGCGCGCGTTCACGCGTTCCTCGACGAGCAGGGTCGCGACCTGTGCGTTGCGCAGCGCCCCGACGACGGCGGCCAGGCCGTCCACGGCGCGCCGGCCCTTCATGATCTGCTCGTTGAAGCGGTCCGTGGCGGCCCGGGTGCGTTCGGCGCGCCGTGCCGCGACGGCGTCGGCGACGTCCGCGTCCAGGCCGGGCCCGCAGGACCGCTCGGACTCCACGGTCATGACGCGGACGGGCTCGGAGAGGTACTCCAGTACGGCGCCCCGCGCGCGTACGTCACCGGCGAGCACGACCACCTCCGCCCCGCAGGCGGCGGCCGACCGTTCGAGGAACTGCGCGACCTTCTTGCCGTTGGCCCGCCAGGAGTCCTCGGCGGCGCGCTGGCTCCGTGCCTGGCTGAGCCGCTCGCCGCCTTTGGGTTTGTGCACCGGAGACTCCACCTCGGGAGGCACGTTGAGCCCCCATCGGGTGCCGTCCGCGGTGACGCAGGAGATCTCGGCGCCGAGCCGGTTGACGACGGCCACCACCCGTGAGACCGGCTCACCGCGCTGCGCGAGCAGCGGGATCACGTGCGGCAGCGGGGCGTACCGGGCCGACTCGGCCCGTGGCGGACCGTCCAGCAGGGCGGAGTGGACGACCTCACCGCCGGAGGCGAACACCGCTAGGCAGCCGGACTCCCGCTGCTCCTTCTCCTCTTGGACGACGCGCTCGACCGCTTCGACGGTCTCCGGCGGGGCGCCCTGGTCGGCCAGTTCCTTGCACCGGACGTGACGGCACACCTCGACGGTCCGCGATGCCTCGGTACGGCGCATGTCGAGGTAGACCGACGCGAACGGCCCCGGATGCTCATACAGCGCTTTGAGGAACGAAAGGTCCATATCCGCTCCCATACCCGCTCTGAGCTGTGGGATCAGGCCAGAGTCTCGACGAACTCCGCGAGCTGGGTGAGGTTGCGGCACTCGTGCATCGGGACCACGCCCCCGTACGCCGAGGCCGCCGAGTCACCCGAGTCCCAGTCCCTGACCGGCTCGGGGTTGAGCCAGTACGCGTGCCGGGCCCGGCCGGCGAGCCGGCGCAGCGTCTCCAGGCCCGGGTTCTGGTAGTTCGTACGGGCGTCGCCGAGGATCAGCAGTGACGTCTTCGGCGTGATCGCTTCGCCGTACCGTTCCTCGAACACGCCGAACGCGCGCCCGTAGTCGCTGTGCCCGCTCACCCAGACGATGTCGGCCTCGTTCGTCAGTCGCGTCATCGCCTCGACGACGTCGGAGCCGGGCGCGAAGAACCGGGTGACCTCGTCCAGGCCGTCGATGAACGCGAACGCGCGCACCTTGGCGAACTGCTCCCGTAGCGCGTACGTCAGCAGCAGCGTGAAGTGGGCGAACGAGGAGACCGAGTCGCTCGCGTCGCAGAGTACGACCAGCTCCGGCTTGTGCGGGCGGCGCGGGCGGTGATGGGTGGTGATCGGCACGCCGCCGGTGGACAGCGAGGCACGTACCGTGCGGCGGAAGTCGAGCCGCCCGCGCCGTCCGTGCCGCTGGCGGATCGTGAGGCGCGTGGCCAGCCGGCGCGCGAGCGGCTGGATCTCCCGGCGGAGCGCGGTCAGGTCCGCACGGGTGGCACGCAGGAAGTCGACCTGCTCCAGGGGCGGAGCTACGTTCGCGCGGGCGACCCGCTCGACGTCGGTGGCCTCGGCGAGGCGGCGGCGTACGTCCTCGCCGACGAGCTGCTCGAAACGCTCGATGCGCCGCGCGAACGTACGCCGCGCGACCTTCTCGTCCAGGCCGCCGCGCTCGGCGAGGACGGCGTTCAGCAGCCCGGCCATCAGCGTGTCCGCCGAGAGCGTCCGCAGCACCTGGTAGGAGAACCACTGCCCGGATCCGCCGTTGCCGCGCCCGTACGCTCCGACGGCGCCGCGCGCGAAGGCCCGCAGGGCGGTCTCGTCGCCGCTCAGCAGGATCCGGCTCAGCTCGTCGCGGAGGCGGCCCAGCTCCGGGTCGTCGTACGCGGGCCGGTCCCTGGCCTCCTCGGGGCTGCCCAGCGCAGGGGGGAACCACAGGTCGAAGAGCATGTCGAACGCGTCGCGATGCGAGGGTCGCTTGACGACCGTGGCCGCGTACGCCGCGCGCAGCGAGGCACGCTCGGTCAGGTCGATGGCCTCCAGGGCGTGCACGGCGTCGAGGCCCTCGGCCAGCGAGACCGGCAGCCCCGCCTCCCGCAGGGCCGCCACGAACCCGATGTGCCTATCGAGAAGAGCCATCGGGCACGAGTTCCCTGCGCGCGCGTTCCTGGTCGGAGTGGTGCTTGAGGACGACTCCGAGCGTCGCGCCGATCGTGTCCGCGTCCATCCGGTCGAGGCCGAGCGCCAGCAGGGTCCTCGCCCAGTCGATGGTCTCGGCGATCGAGGGCGCCTTCTTCAGCTCCAGGGAGCGCAGCGTGGCGACGATCCGTGCGAGGCGTTCGGCGAGGGCGTCGTCGATGCCGGGCACGCGCGCCCTGACGATGTCGCGCTCGCGTTCGGGGGACGGGTAGTCCAGGTGGAGGTAGAGGCAACGCCGCTTGAGCGCCTCGGACAGCTCACGGGTGGCGTTGGAGGTCAGCACCACGAACGGCCGGCGCACGGCACTGATCGTGCCCAGCTCGGGGATGGTCACCTGGAAGTCCGACAGCACCTCCAGGAGCAGGCCCTCGACCTCCACGTCGGCCTTGTCGGTCTCATCGATGAGCAGCACGGTGGGATCGCTGCGCCGGATGGCGGTCAGCAGGGGCCGCTCGAGCAGGAACTCCTCGGTGAAGATGTCGTCGTGGGTGGCGTTCCACGACTCGTCGCCGGCCGCCTGGATGCGCAGCAGCTGCTTCTTGTAGTTCCACTCGTACAGGGCACGCGGCTCGTCCAGGCCCTCGTAGCACTGGAGCCGTACGAGCTCGGCGTCGGTGATCTCGGCGACCGCCTTGGCCAGCTCGGTCTTGCCGACCCCGGCCGGGCCCTCGACCAGCAACGGCTTGCCCAGCGCGGTCGCCAGGTAGACCGTCGTCGCGATGGCGTCGTCGGGCAGATAACCCACGGCCGCGAGACGCTCGCGTACGTCGGCGGGTGAGGTGAAGGTCATCGACGCTCCCGAATCTTCGAATCGCGTTCGAAAATACCCGACGCGCGGGTCTCCTGACCGACCCTGTTTGTATAACCCCTGA
>DASQPY010000189.1:0-5929 GCA_035643735.1 Actinoallomurus sp.
GTCGGCTCCGTGGTCGGCGATGTCGTAGGTTGGCCGGCGCACTTGACCCAGAAGACCTTCTGCTTAGCCTTGCCGTTCTCGCCGTTGAAGTTCCAGTACAGCTTGTAGTGCCCGTTGGCGAGCTGGAGGTCGTTCGTACGGCCATGGCCGTTCTGGTCCAGCGTCAGCGTGCCGTGCAGCACCTCGGTCCGGTTTCCGGTGGGCGGCCAGGAGACGATGCGCCACGAGACCTGCTGGCCGACGTCGAAGTGGAAACCGACGAGGTAGAAACCGCAGACGTGAGGTTCGTTACGCGGATCGTCCGCCGACGTGGTCGAACGATGCACCTTGACCGTTCCGTTGTCGCCCTTCGGGGAGTGGGAGCCGGTCGTGGCCATGGCACTGGTGCCCCACAGGCCCGCGATGGCGAGGGATGTGGCGGCGGTGACCAATGTCGCGGCGCGCGCTCGGGCGTAGAACGTACGCGATCTTCTTCTGGACAACTTGTACTCCCAAAGTGATAGGAATTTATTTTTGACGGAATGGCGAGCGGGCGCCGAGACGAGAAAAGTGAGTCATCACGTCGTTCAGTTTCGGCATCAGCGTGTGTCGCTTCAGCCCGTGATGAGGACAGTGGTGCCGAGCGGGACCTTGGACAACCGCGCCAGCGCGTCCGAGGGCACGCGTACGCAGCCGTTCGTGACCGCCTTGCCGAAAACGGATTGCTGCGGCCAGCCGTGGAAGGCGACCGTGCCCGGCCCGCCGCCGAACGTGTCGAGTGTCGGTGAATGGGCGCCGATCGGCAGGATCAGCGGGCTGTACGTCGGCTTGGCCGGAGCCAGCGAGGCGAGCACGAACGTACGCCCGGTCGGCGTTGGCGTCTTGGTGGCACCGACCGCGACCGCCCAGGTCCCGAGCCGTTGACCGGACTTCACAAGAGTGAGCCGTCGTGCCGAGGTGTCGACCTTGATGACGTAGGGGCTGTGGGCGGTCTGGAACTCGGCCCCGCCGGTCTCGACCCAGCCCGCCGCGTGGTTCGGCCGGCTGGGCAGCAGCACGCGCTGCCACCCTGGTTTGGTCTCCACGACCGGCACCCAGGTCGGACTGCCGAGTTGCGTACTGGGCAGCACCGCCACGGGAGGACCACCAGGTACGGCGGACACGGGCACCGATGTTGTGGGGTGAACCACCGTTCCGTCGCCGGCCGTGGCCGAGGCGGCGTCCTGCGGAATGCCGCTGAGGGCCGTGAACGTCGTCGCCTGGGGCAACTTCGCCGTGGGCGCGGGTCGCCCGCCGGTGGGCGGCGCCGCATGACCCTTCCCACAGCCCGTAATGAAGATGGCACCGGCCGCCGCGACCATGACGCCCGTCACCAGACGCCGTGAACCGCCGAGCCGCCCACACATCGATTCCGTACGGGCAGAGCGAACGGTCGTGGAGCGATTACGCACAAAGACTCCATGAGACAGGTAGAAGCCGCTAAGGGCGCGAAATCGTAACTACACTCCATGCACCGATTTCGGCGCGCTGCGTGTTACCGCACGAGGCCGACATCGCCGAGCCCATTCCCGAGCCTGCGCGGTCCGGACGGTCCTGCGTGCTGAAAACGTAAGGCAGCAAGGGCCGCGACCTGCGACAACGTCATTTTGCTCCGTCGGTTAACACCAGCTCCAAAAGTGCCGTCGAAGCGGTCTGAACCTTCACCACGAGAAGTGCCCGCCAGGGCCCGCGTGACGGCGGTCCACGATCAGGCGGCCTAACCGGAAACGCTGGACCGTACATGCCGCAGTCGGTGCCGATGAGCCGGTCCTGAGCTTGGTGATCAGGTCGCACGGGACCGTGATGGTGTCGGCGGCGGCCAAGATCAGTTAATACTCACGCCAGAAAACGGCGGATTCTACTGAAACTTAGTTCTTCTTCCTCAAAGTGTCATATGTGATTCGCTCGTCGTTCTCTCCGCCGGCTCTGAGGAGAGCACATGCGACGACGCGTAACCGGGACCGTCCTGAGCGGGTTGGTTCTCGCCTTGGTCCCCTTCCTGTCCGCAGCGGCCAATGCCGCTCCGGTCGCGGTCTCCCACCTGTTCCTCCGCTCCTGTGCCACCCTGGGGGCCGGTCACGCGAGCTGTTAACGCTCTCGTGCGCGATGACGTCGCCACGAGTGCGAACTCTGCGGGCCGCGGCCGCCGCCCCCGTGATCGCCGGCGTGTACGGCCTGGCCGGCAACGCCAGCAGCATCGACGACAACTACCCGTACGCCCACGCAGGCTCGCTCTTCGACGTCACCTCGGGTGACAACGGCAGCTGCACCACCACCAAGTGGTGCACCGCCGGCACCGGCTGGGACGGCCAGACCGGCCTCGGCACCCCGAACGGCGCCGGAGCCTTCTGATTCAGCACAACCAGTGATCGAGTTGCGGGCCCCATCGCTATCGCGGTGGGGCCCGCAACCGTCGGGACAGCCGGCGAAGTGGGCCGGCGCTCAACATCTCCGGTCATGAGAAAAGCATAGAAACCCCCAATTTACAGCGCCGCGGTCCACCAGAACGTCACACTCTAAATAGCGAATGACGCAAACCGGCCACACGCCACCCTCAATATCGCGACCCGTACGTGAACCAATGCGTCGCGTAGCCGACGAAACCGCTAGCCAGCCGGCGCGGCCACATTCGGCCGAGAACGCCGAGGTCCGAGCGCTTACGCGAGAGCATCCCGCCCTGGCCGGACAGGTCATTTTCCTGCGCCTATTCCAGTACAGGCGGGCATGACCAGGCTGTGGACCGTCCTCCTTACGCCACCTGTTCTTTGCCTGCCACCACAAGGTGCGGGAAATCAATCCATATTCGCTCTTGGCAGTGGGCGGAGGAGTCGGTAGCGTGCCGCTGCCCCACTTCAAAGTGTCCATGTAAACCCACTTGGACCGGTATGGAGGTCAGATGCGCTTTCTGGCCATACGGCGCCACAGCGCCGTATTCATTTCGCTGGCGGGCGTCACGGCTGCGCTTTTGTGGTCGAGCCCCCCGGTCAGCGCCGAACCGTCCCCCAGCTCCTCGAACGTCAAGAAGGCCGGCGAGGAGTCGGCCGAGCTGATGGAGGCCCTGAACTCCTACGGCGAGCCCCGGCTGTCGCCGGCCGGCACCGTACAGCCGGGCGCCTATGGCGCGGCCTGGCAGCACGTCAAGGGAATGCCGGTGCGCTCGGCCTCCTACAAGGAGGTCACCACCCAGCCGTTCAACTCCGATGCCCTGCACTTCAGAGACCAACGTGCGTCCAACTCCGGTGGTGGCGCGGGCTATTCATCCGGCCGCGTCGCGGTGATGGCGGTCGACCCCGGCCACCCGGGCGTGGTCTACGTGGGCGGTGCCGACGGCGGTGTCTTCCGCTCCAGCGACGACGGCAAGACCTGGGCGCCCATCGCGGATCATCTCCCGGCCCTGTCCGTTGGGTCGCTGGCGGTCATGCCGGATGGATCGCTCTGGCTCGGCACCGGCGAGGCCACGACGGCGTATGAGAACTACGTCGGCTCGGGCGTCTACCGGCTCGCCGACCCATCGACCGGCACGTTCACCGAGGCCGATCAGGTTGGTGGCAGTGAGCTGCAGAGCTCATCCATTCACGAACTGCGCCTGGACGCGGAAGCGGGCTACGTCTTCGCGGTGACCTCCCGCGGCGTCCTCCGGCGGGCGCTGAACGCCGGCCAGAAGAGCGCCTGGCAGAAAGTCCTGGCGCCGTGCGCCGGCGTTGGGATCACCGGTGTCTCGTGCGGCGCCACCGCGTACTACGCCGACATCGCCAACGACCTCGTCGTCCAGCCGGGCAGCGGCGGCAAGTCGCTGGTCGCGAACGTGGCGTGGCGCAGCGGCGCGTCGTACAACGGCTTCTACTACTCAGACGACGCCGGCGTCACCTGGAAGGTCGCCAACCCCACCGGCGCGATCAATCCCAAGGAGATCGGCAACGCGACGTTCGCCTACTCCGGCGATGGCAGCAAGCTGTACGTCGTCATGGAGTCCCCGGTCCTGCTCAACAAGGGCGCGAACACCGTGCTGGCCGGGGTCTACGTGTCGCCGAACGGCGACATCGCCGGCCCGTACACCCAGATCGCGACCTCCAGTGTCCTGGCCAACAGCGGCTCGGCGTTGAAGCGCACCGAGATCGGCTCGGGCTACCAGCCGGGCGTCCAGGCCTGGTACAACCAGTCGCTCGGCGTCGACCCGTCCAATCCGAACCACCTCTACCTGGGTCTGGAAGAGGTCTATGAGTCCTGGGACGGCGGCGGCACCTGGCAGACGGTCGGCCGGTACTGGAACTTCGGGCTGTCCTGCTTCAGCTACACGCTGTCGCAGAACACCTGTGACGGCAACGTCATGCACTCCGACCAGCACGCGCTCGCCTTCAGCAACTGGAGCGGCAAGGCCTCCGAGGTGTACGTCGGCAACGACGGTGGCGCCTACGCCAGGCCGATCGCCCAGAAGACGCCGGGCTGGCGCAACCTCAACGCCAGCGGCACCCTGCGCACACTGCAGTACTACTCGGTCGGCGCCGGATCCCTGCCCAGCGGCGGGGAGGCCATCTGGGGCGGCCTGCAGGACAACGGTGTCGCGATGGCCTCCCCCACCGGCTCGACGTACACCTACACCTACCCGGGCACGACCACCCCGGTCACCGAGAAGCTCAACCCGAACGGCGAGATGACCGAGCCGTTCGGCGGCGACGGCGGCGACCAGTTGGTCAACCCCAAGAACGGTTGCCAGACCGTCGGCGAGTACACCGACCTCACGCTGCAAATGACCAACAACTGCGGCTACACGGCGAACGACGACGGCACGCCGTCGTCGATCGTCAACATCGCACCCAGCGACCCGACCCCCCGATTCATCGCGCCGTTCGCGGCCGACTCGGCCGACGAGGGCTACTGGGTGGCCGGCGGTGAGTACGTCTGGGCCAACACCAAGACCTGGGCGAGCACGTCGGGTGCCGACTGGCAGAAGCTGTACGACACGGGCACCGGCCGTTCGATCACGGCCATCGCCAGCCAGAAGCGGGTGGTCTGGGCCGCCTGGTGCGGCGTCTGCGACGCCGGTAGCTCCTTCGGCCGCGGCGTCGCGACCAACTACGGCGGCAGCTGGCACCAGCTCAACCTGCCCGCCGACTTCCCCAACCGCTACATCCAGGGCCTGACGATCGACCCGTCGGACCCGACGGGAGCGACCGCCTACGCCACGCTCTCCGGTTTCTCACGGCACTGGAACGAGGGCCCGGGCGCCGGCTACGGCCACATCTGGCGCACCACCGATGGGGGCGCGACGTGGACCGACGTCAGCGGCAGCGACACCGCCGCCGACTCCTTCCCCGACGCTCCCGCCAACCGGCTGTTCGTCGCCCGAGACGGCTCGCTCACGGTCGCCACCGACCTCGGCGTGTTCGTCGACGACGTCAAGGCCGACGGCCTGGGCCACTGGAAGCGCCTCGGCCCGACCGACATCACCTCGGCGGCGAACCTGCCCACGTCTGCGGCCGTCTACCTCAGCCCGAGCCCCGACGGCAACACCCTCTACATCGCCACTCACGGGCGCGGTATCTGGTCGACGCCCACACCGTGACCGTACGACAGTGACGGCCCCGTCCCCGGCGTGCCGGGACGGGGCCGCCTCATGTGCGACAACGGCCAGCACGCGCTCAGCGGCGGGTTGGCCGCCTCGGTCTGCTGGGCGATCTGCTGGTGGACGAGCACCGGATCTGGTTGCCCGATGGCTCGTTCGATCTGTGCGCTTTCGTGCAGGCGCGTCCGGATCCCCTCCACGAGAACAATTCGGAGCTCGCAAAGGAGTGCGGGGAACACGCCCGAGGGTCCCCCGCACTCCGACTCGATGAAGGTCAGACTCTGGCCTGTTCCCCGGCGCTGGCCCGTGCAGTCGAGGTGGCCTTCGGTGTCCGGCGTCCGGGCATCC